>JANLXP010000323.1:0-3290 GCA_031365165.1 Alphaproteobacteria bacterium | reverse complement strand
CGTCGTTCAAGCAACCGCCGACGCCACCGCCCGCGTGACGGCAGCCAAAGCCGAAGCCGACGCGATCCGCCTGCGCGGTGAAGCCGAAGCCTCGGCGCTGCAAGCGAAGGCAGCTGCCCTGCGCGACAACCCGGGTTACGTGGCGCTGACCGCGGCCGAAAAATGGGACGGCAAACTGCCCACCACATTCGTGCCCGGCTCGTCGGTACCCTTCGTGACGGTCCCGCGCGGCGCCGTACAGTAACAGCCTCAAATTCCTGCAGCGGCCCGCCCTCACCGGCGGGCCGTTTGCGTTTAGCCTTCCGCGTTCAGCCGCACCAAAATATCCGCCGCGCGCCGCAACGCTTCGCGCTCCTGAACAGTGAGCGCCTTGATCTGTTTGGTGAGCGCAACCAACCGCCGCTCCCGGCCCGCCTCAAGCAACGCCTTACCCTTCGCCGTCGCCGCAATCCGAACCGCACGCCCGTCGTGCGCGTCCGCGACCTTCGTTGCCAGCCCATCCGCCTGCAGCTCGGCAACGAGACGCGACATAGTCGGCGCGCGCACTTGCTCCGCTGCCGCGAGCTCCTTCAGCGTCTGCTGCCCGCCGAACACGAGCACCGAAAGCGCCGACGATTTCGGCGCAGAGAGCCCCATCGCCGCGTCGCTCTTGCGCAAACGCCTGAGCAACCGGATCGCCGCCGAATGCACGCGCGCCGCGATCTGATGCGCCTCGCCTTTTTTCAACCGCGCCTCTTTACACAATTAGTTAGCTAAGCTAATTATATCGCAACAACCGGGACCAGCAAGATGTCTTTGTCCAAAATCGCGCAAATCGCACTCTCCACCCGCGACCTCCCCAAGGCCGTTGCCTTCTACCGCGACGTCCTCGGCCTCAAACTGATGTTCGAGGTCTCGGGCATGGCCTTCTTCGACGCGGGCGGCACCCGTCTGATGATCGGCGCGGCCAACCACGACGGCCCGCTGCAGAACAACACCTATATCTACTTCGACGCCGCCGACTGGACCGCGACCGAAGCGGGCCTGATCGCCCGCGGCTTGAAGTTCGACCGCGACGCCGAAGTCGTGCAGCGCGCAGAGGGCAAGGAACACGCGCTCCGCTTCTTCAAGGACCCCGACGGCAACGCGCTCGCCATCATGGGCTGGCGCGCCGCCAAATAGGGTCAAGACTTCGTCCGTAGCAGCACCAATTCTTCCGACGCCGACGGGTGCAGCGCGACGGTCGCGTCAAAGTCGCGCTTCGTCGCCTTCATCTTCACCGCGATCGCGACGCACTGGATCATCTCGGCAGCAGCCTCGCCCATGACGTGGCAGCCCAGCACCCGGTCGTTGCTGCCGTCCACGATCAGCTTCATGAAAATCAGCGTGTCGCGCCCCGACATTGTCGCCCGCATCGGCCGGAACGCGGTCTTGTAGATATCGACCTTGTCGTGGCTCCCCCGCGCCTGTTCCTCGGTCAAGCCCACGGTGCCGATCTCCGGCGTCCCGAAGACCGCCGTCGGAATATCCGCATGGTCCACCGCCGTCGGCCGTCCGTCGAACACCGTGTCGGCAAAGGCCGCACCCTCGCGGATCGCAACCGGCGTCAAGTTCACGCGGTTCGTGACGTCGCCGACCGCGTAGATATGCGGCTGCGAGGAGCGCGAATAAGCGTCCACTTTCACCGCACGCTTATCCGTCAATTCCACGCCGCAATGCTCGAGCCCAAGCGCCCCGGTATTCGCGCGCCGACCCACCGCGAACATCACTTCGTCAACGACATGCTCCGTACCGTCTTTGAGCCGCACCCGTTTGCGCCCCGCATCGGCCTTGATCGAAGCCACAGCGGACTTCAGATGCACGTCGATCCCGCGCTTCTGCATCTCGTGGCGCATCCGCTCGCGAACTTCATGATCGAACCCGCGTAGAATCTCCTCGCCGTGGTGCACCAACATCGTGCGCGAACCGAGCCCCTTGAAGATCCCCGCAAACTCGACCGCGATATATCCGCCGCCGACCACCATCACGCTCTTCGGCAAGGCCTCCAAATGAAACGCCTCGTTCGACGTGATCGCGAGATCGTTGCCGTCCACGTCGTCCGGCACGAAAGCCCGCCCGCCGGTCGCGATCAGCACGTGCTTGGCCGTGATCGTCTTGTCGGCCTTGAGCAGATGCACCGTATGCGGATCGCGCATCACGGCGCGGTCTTCGAAAAGCGTCGCCCCCGCCCCCGCGAGGTTCTTCTTATAAAGCCCCTCGAGTCTGGCGATCTCGCGGTCCTTGTTCGCGATCAAGGTCGCCCAGTCGAACGTCGCGTGCGGCACGTGCCAGCCGAAGCCGGCGGCGTCCGCGAAGTCTTCCGAGAAGCGGCTGGCATAGACCATCAGCTTCTTCGGCACGCACCCGCGGATGACGCAGGTGCCGCCGACGCGATACTCCTCGACGACCGCCGCGCGCGCGCCGTACTGGGCCGCCATCCGCGTGGCGCGAACCCCGCCGGAGCCCGCGCCGATCGTCACCAAGTCGAAGTCGTAGTTCGTCATATCTCTCGCCATCCAAAGCCGGTTCCCCGGCTTCTAGCACGGCACTCAAGCGAGAGACACTACGGGGCTTAGAGCCCCGCGCGCTTCATCACCGCATCGAGCGCCGGATCGATCGCGCCCGCGTTCTTCTTCAAGAACACAAGCAACGCCGTCTCGTTCTCGTCGACCGCGCCGTCCGCCAAGATACGCGACGCGACCCACTTGGCCTCATCCGTATCCACCTGCTCGCGCGCAAGCCGTTGCTGCACGGTCTTTGTATCGGCCGCGGCCTCTTTCTTCGCCGTCGCCGCGCCGAACGGATCGAGCTCTTCCCACACCTGCGCGAACGGCACGTTGCCCCGCGAAAGCGCCGTCGCCACACCACCGAGCAACTGGCCCATAGACCCGCGCTGATCCAGCCACTTCTCCCGCGCCACCGCTTCGTCACGCGTCGGAACGACCGGCGGGTTCAACGGGTTGAGCAAATGGTTCGCAATCGCCCGCACGAAAAAATCCGTCCAAGCCGGATCGTTGTGCCCGACCTTCGTCGCCTCGTTCAGCGAAAACAGCATCTCCGCCTCGCGCCGCGTGATCAAAAGGCTGCCGTCGCCGGCCGGCGCATGCAGCGCCTTGGAAAGAATGGCGACATCGCCGGCACCGATCGCCGCCTGCGGGCGGTTCGCGCCGAATACAGTCTCGCGCGAGAGCAGCACGCTCTGGCGCACCGCATCAAGCACCAGTGCCGTCAAATCGCTGGGCACTTCGCGCGCCCAATGCACGATATTGAGC
>JANLXP010000314.1:0-5039 GCA_031365165.1 Alphaproteobacteria bacterium | reverse complement strand
GGCGGATTGGCGACAAGGGTTCCATCACCGTGACGGTCCGCTACAACGGGGAGCAACTCGACAACGCGTTCACGTTGGTTACGCCGCCAATCGTGACGCTAGGCGCGTTCACGCTCGTGAACGTCAATGCGAGCTACGACTTGACGGAGAACGTGCAGTTGTTCGGGCGCGTCGAGAATTTGACGGACGAGCGCTACGAGGAAGTGTTTAGCTATCGCTCCCCGGGCATCGGCGCGTACGCCGGTATTCGCACGAACTTCTAAGCGGCGCCGAGTTGCTTTGCGATCGCTTGAATCCGTGTGGTAACGCCGAGTTTCAGCTTGGCGTTACCAACATGGAAGCGAACGGTGCGCGGGCTGATCTTCAGGATCGTGCCGATTTCGGAATCCGTCTTACCTTGGGCTACGAGTTGCAGGCATTCGCCTTCGCGATCGGTTAGCGGGCCGTCGCTCTTTCTTGGATCAAGCAACTGGCGGAAGGCGTCGTAGCCGGCGTGGGTTCCGCAGCTCAACAACGCAATGACGCGCGGCGACAAGTCGGGATGCACGCCCGAGTACGCAGCGTACCAAGCGAGGCGTCCGCCGCTGTGGACCGGAACGACCAGTCCGTTGAAGCCACGGAAATAGGATGGAAAGAAGCTCCACCACTGCTCTTCGGTGTAATGCTTTGCGATCCGCACGTCGGACATCAGGAACGGTTTGTCGGTGGTGCTGGCATGTTTGACGAGCGGGTGTTCGCTGAGGAGTTGGTCGGCGAAGAAGGCTTCGAGCGACTCACGGGCAGGCGCGAAAATGATCGATTCACCGAACTCGTCGAAAAGCTTCGTCGCATCGAACCCAAGAGCCGAGGTGAAGCCGTATCGCCCCGCGGTGGAAACGAGGGCAGTACCGATGTCGGTAGCCGAGCGCGCAGACGACAACTGCGCCGTTAAGAGCCTTAATGCCTCAAGCACGACCCATTCTCCGTGCACGCGAGTGCGACATAATGCTATACACGTGCCAGGCGTGATTGGCAACGCTACGGCTTGGAATTGCTAGCATTAATGGGTGGTTCAAGCTTCGTGCCTACATTTGACTTTGCGCGACATAACCGGCATATCGCACGTGCGAAGGCCGATGGTGCCTCGCGATGCGCTCAAGCCGCGTGAACGGCTCGAGATCTAAAAGCGGTCTCTCTTCGATACCTTTTGAGCGCGAATTCTTCCGGACTGCCCAGGTAACACGCGGGGCTTCCTCAACCCGCGATTTTTCGCGCCGGCGCAATCGTTGCGTCCGTAGCGCGGCCTTATCGCATATTTGAAAGTGAACTTGAGTGAACGATTTTTCCAATTTGGGCCTCGAACCGCTCCTTCTGAAAGCGCTTGAGAGCGAAGGCTACACGGTACCCACACCGATCCAGACGCAAGCCATTCCACACGTGCTCGCCGGCAAAGATTTGCTTGGCATCGCACAGACGGGCACTGGCAAGACCGCGAGCTTCGCGCTGCCGATCCTGCAACTCCTGACGCAGAACAAGCGCCAGCCCGCGCCGAAGACGGCGCGCGCATTGATCTTGTCGCCGACGCGCGAGCTTGCGGCGCAGATCGCCGACAGCTTCCGCGCCTATGGCCGCTACGTGAACGAAAACGTGACCACAGTGTTCGGTGGCGTGGGTGAAGGCCCGCAGAAGCAGACGATGGCCCGCGGTATCGACATCCTGGTGGCAACACCGGGCCGCTTGCTCGATCTCGTCAGCCAGCGCGCCGTCGATTTGAGCAAGACCGAGATCTTCGTCCTCGACGAAGCCGACCGCATGCTCGACATGGGCTTCATCCGCGACATTCGCCGGTTGATCACCTATTTGCCGCGCGAACGGCAGAACCTGTTTTTCTCGGCCACGATGCCGGAGGAAATCGGTTCGTTGGCCGGCGACATGTTGAAGAACCCGGTGAGCGTGTCGGTGACGCCGCAAGCGACCACGGTCGAGCGGATTGCGCAGCGCGTGATCCACGTCGAAAACGCGTCGAAGCGTGCGCTGCTGATCGAATTGCTGCGCAATGACAACGACATGCAACGCGCGCTGGTCTTTACGCGCACGAAGCATGGCGCGGACAAGGTCGTGCGGGCGCTTTCGGCTGCCGGTATCGTGTCGTCCGCGATCCACGGCAACAAGAGCCAAAGCCAGCGTGTGTCCACGATGAACGCGTTCAAAGCAGGGCGCGCACGCGTCTTGATCGCGACCGACATCGCTGCACGCGGTATCGACGTCGATGGCATCACGCACGTGATCAACTATGATCTGCCGCATGTGGCGGAGTCTTATGTGCACCGCATCGGCCGCACGGCGCGCGCCGGCGCTGACGGCGTTGCGATCGCGTTCTGTGACCGTGAAGAGCGGTCGCTGTTGCGCGACATCGAGAAACTGACGCGTCAGGCCATTCCGTCCAGCGAATGGAAGGCGCGTCCCGGTGAAGTGCAGGCCGTCGACACGGCCGCGCGCGAGCTCCGGACCGAGGAACGTCCGCGGCAAGGCCGGTCATACAGCGACCGCAAGCCTCACGGTGAGCGCAAGTCGCAGGGCGAACGTAAGCCGCATGGCGAGCGTAAGCCGTTCGGCGATCGCAACGGGCCGCGCAAGCCTCACGGCGAGCAACGTGCACACGCGCCAGCTGCTCCGCGCCATAACGATGCTCACAGCGAGCGTCCGAAGCACGCCGAGCGTCCGCAACATGCCGATCGCCGCAACGGTGGGCATGAGGGAAAGCCGCACGGCGAACGTCCGGCGCACGCTGATGCCGGCCGTCCGCAACATGCCGACCGTCGCAATGGTGGGCATGACGGGAAGCCACGTGGCGAGCGTCCGAAGCACGCCGATGCCGGTCGTCCGCAACATGCCGATCGCCGTAATGGCTCGCATGACGGGAAGCCGCACGGCGAGCGTCCGAAGCACGGCGAGGCTCCGCGTCCGCACAAGGGACCGAAGCCCCACCGCAAGGGTCAAAGCCACAAGGCAGCCCAGGCACACACTGCAGCCGTCGTACGCGACGGCGGCGGCAACGCCCTGCCCCGCTTCCTGCAGCGCCGCGCTCGCTAACGGGTAACTACGTAACGCTATTGCGGGCCCTTCGGGGCCCGCTTTAGTTTGCGGCGACACTTCATAGAGGCGGCACATGCTCGTGAACAAACTCCGGTCCCTGTGGGCGAGCGGCAAGGGGGCGACGAATGCGTGGGCCCAACTGCCGGCCTCATTCGCTACCGAAACGCTCGCGCATCAGGGTTGGGATTCGATCACCGTCGATACGCAGCACGGGCTCATCGGTTATGCCGATATGGTGGCCATGCTCACGGCGATTGCGACGACGCCGTGCGTGCCGCTTGTGCGCGTCGGCTGGAACGATCCCGCTGAAGTGATGCGCGCCGCCGATGCGGGTGCGATGGGCGTGATCTGCCCGACCGTGAACACAAAAGACGAATGCGAGAAGTTCGTCGGCGCTTTGCGTTATGTGCCGCTTGGGCATCGCAGCCTTGGGCCGAACCGCGCGCGGTTTTATGGCGACGACTACCAAGCCAAGGCGAACGAGACGCTGCTTGCGATCGCGCAGATCGAAACGGCGGCGGGTCTTCAGAATGTCGAGGCGATCGCCGGCGTGAAGGGGCTCGATATGCTCTATGTCGGGCCGTCGGACCTCGGGCTTTCGATGGGCCGCGACGGGGTGATCGATCAGACCGACCCGGTCGTGGTCGCAGCGATCGATAAGGTTTTGGCGGCGGCGAAGAGGGCAGGACTCAAGGCCGGTATCTTCTGCATCGCGCCGGCCTATTCGAAGCAGATGTTGAAGAAGGGGTTCGACTTGGTGACGTGCGTGTCGGACACCGGCTTGCTGCGCGCGGGCGGAGCGTTGCAGCGAGAGTTCGTGTAGGGGGTCAATGCGCTTTTGCTTCCGCTTCGGCTTGCAGTTTCTTCGGGGCTTGCCGTTTCCAGGCGATGGCGATGCGGTGGGCGAGTTCGTCGTCTTTGATTTTCGAGAGGCGAACGAGCACGGCGGGCCAGCCTTTGTAGTGATCGGTTTCGAAGTAGATTTTCGGCGCGTTCTGCATGAGGAATTCTTTTTCCTCGAGCGAGCACATGAGGACCAAGATATCCGGCTCGCGCATGCGCAATAGGAATTTTCCCTTCACCTTCATGCTGGGCGTGCCGTAGGACGTCGCGTCTTCGATCCCGGGCAGCTTTGTTGCTTTCGCTGCGGCTTTGACGCGTTTGAAGCCGGGCATCAGGTCGCTCGGCATCGTGGCGGGCTTTGCAGGCTTCTTGATTCGCGCGGTTGCCTTGGCCATGGCTCTTGCTCAAACAGGGACAATCGTTTCCACTTGGGCTTCATCTTCCGCCATCGCAACGAGGAACGCCATGTCCGAACCCGTCATCCTGGTCGAGAAGCACGGCGAGGCCGCGTTGGTTACCTTAAACCGGCCGCAGTCGATGAACGCGCTGTCGCGCGAGTTGCGCGGTCTAATCGCGGAGACGTTCGACAAGCTTGAGGCGGATCCCGGAACGCGGGTCATCGTTTTGACGGGTGCGGGCAAAGCGTTTTGCGCGGGACTCGATCTGAAGGAGTTGGGCAGCGGTTCGAGCAGTGTGCAGGGCTCGGTCGACACGCGCGATCCCGTGACGTCGATGGGGCGCTTCTCGGGACCGATCATTGGAGCGATCAACGGCGTTGCAATCACGGGCGGGTTTGAGGTGGCGCTTGCCTGCGATGTGTTGCTCTGCTCCAGCGAGGCGCGGTTTGCCGATACGCATGGACGCGTCGGCATTATGCCGGGTTGGGGTTTGTCGCAGCGGCTGTCGCGGACGATCGGTATCTATCGCGCGAAGGAGTTGTCGCTGACCGGTAATTTCTTGAGCGCGCAGCAGGCTTTGGATTGGGGCTTGGCCAACCGCGTCGTGGCGCCGGCCGAGTTGATCCCGGCGAGCTTGAAGCTTGCGCAAGATATGCTCTCGCTCGAGCCGCGATGTCTGGCGGCCTACAAGAAGATCATCGACGACGGGTATGCGCAACCGTT
>JANLXP010000164.1:0-1810 GCA_031365165.1 Alphaproteobacteria bacterium | reverse complement strand
TCGTTGATGGTGATCGCAATCGCGTGGTGGCTTGCCTTCTTCTTGCTGTTGCCGGTCGGGATACGCTCGCAAATCGAAGATGGAAACGTGCTGCCCGGCAGCGAGCCTTCCGCGCCGACTGCGCCAAAGCTGTGGCTGAAGGCTTTTTGGGCTCTGGTGATCGCGCTTTTGGTTTGGGCGGCGCTCTATTGGCTGATCGAGCGGTCCGGCATCTCGATTGAAGACATTCCCGTGCCCTCCGGGCTGCGTTGGAATTAACCGAGCGCGCGAGTTTGCGTGTGACACTTCCCCTTTCCGGCTAAGCGCGCGCTGAATTGACCATCGCAAGTGCGGTTTCTGGTCACCACCCTCCGCTTTTCGACTCATTCCCCCATGTTGTGGGCGCGAGGGGGAATTGCGTACGGAACGAATTTTCGCGACAGTCGTTATGAGCCTGTCGCGGCCCGGGAACCGGTATGTTTTTGCGTCTAATTCTTGCTCTGGTTGTCGTGCTTTGGGTGAGCCCTGCGTGGGCCGACCAAACGTGGCGCGTGACCAAGCCGGAATGGACCGCCGCCGATGAGACCGGCTACTCCGCGTTCGTTCAGCGCATCGGCGAGAGTAGTTGCGAAACACCGGACGACTGCATCAATTCTGACGCCAATCCCTACCGCGGCACCGACGGCCGCGGCATCAGCTTCAACGCCGACTGCGCCGACCTCGTCTACATGCTGCGCGCCTATTATGCGTGGAAGAACGGGCTGCCCTTCACGTTCGTGAACGGCGTTTCACCGCGCGGCGGCGGCGACGTGCGCTTTTCGCCGAAAGGCAATCGCGTCGGGGGTCGTTCGAATGTGACCGGCGGCGAGAGCGGCCGCGCCGTCATCAACTGGATCAAAGACGCGGTTTCATCGGCGACCTATCGCATCGGCCCCGACATCGACGAAAACCCCATCACTGATCTCTACCCGGTGAAGGTGCAACCGGGCTCCATCCGCCCCGGCACCGCAATCTACGACGTCAACGGCCACGTCGCGCTGGTCTACAAAGTCGGCGAAGACGGCCGCGTCTTCTACATGGACGCACATCCCGACTACACACTGACGCGTAGCGTGTTCGGTGCGCAGTTCGGCCGCGACCTGCCGTCGATGGGCGCAGGGTTCAAGAATTTCCGTCCGATCCGCTTTGACCGCGGCCGTATCACGATCGCCAAGAACAATCAGATTGCCGACTATTCGACCGAACAGTTCTACGGCAACGTGAACCCAAGCCCGCGCGACGACTGGCGCGCCGGCAAGTTCAGCTACAACGGGCTGGAAGTCGGCTTCTACGAATACGTCCGCATCGCGATGGCCGGCGGCAAGACGAGCTTCAATCCGGTCGCGGAACTAAAAGCGACGATGAAGACGTTGTGCAACGATCTCTACGACCGCCAGCGCTTCGTTGAAATGGCGATCGAAGCGCGCGTCGACCGCAAGGCGCACCCCGAACGGCTGCCGCCGAACATCTACGGCACAGACAACATGGAGTGGGAAATCTATTCCACGCCTTCGCGCGACGCGCGTCTCAAAACCGCGTTCCGCGCCTTCCGCGAGGATATGGAACGCTTGATCGGTATGTGGATGAAGCGCGACGAGCGCATTTCATACGACGGTCTGAACTTGAAGGAGGACTTGCAGCGCGCCTACGAGTACGGCTCGGACGTCTGCACGGTCGTCTACACGAACTCCGCCGGCGGCCGCGTAACGCTTCACTATGGCGACGTCGTCGACAGGCTGTTCCGCCTGTCGTTCGACCCTTATGACTGCGTCGAACGTCGCTGGGGTGCGGC
>JANLXP010000154.1:0-8947 GCA_031365165.1 Alphaproteobacteria bacterium | reverse complement strand
CAATGCACTTGGAAGGTCGCCCACGCGAATGAGCCGATCCTTAGCCGCGATTCCGATTCCCGCGACGTGTTCTTCGTCGTCAAAGGACGCTGCCGGATTGTGAATTTCTCGCCCTCGGGCCGCGAGGTCGCCTATGCGGTGGCCGGCCCCGGCGAATTCTTCGGCGAGATGGCCGCGATCGACGGTCTGCCGCGTTCGGCGACGGTCGTTGCCCTCGAAGACTGCATCTTGGGTTCGATCACGATCGGCGCGTTTAAGGACGTCGTCGAGACGTATCCGAAGGTCGGCTTCGTGATCATGGAAAAGCTGGTGCGCATCGTGCGGACCAGTGACGACCGGATCATGGATCTGGCCACGCTCTCGGCCTATCAGCGCGTCTATTCCGAACTCTTGAAACTGATCAAGCCCGACCCGGTTCGCCAGGGTTCGTGGTTGATCTATCCGCTGCCCACGCAGGCGCAGATCGCGGCGCAAGCCTCGACCACGCGCGAGACCGTGGCGCGCGTGCTTTCGCACCTCTCCGCCGACGGCGTCGCTGAGCGCAAGTCGAAGACGCTCTACGTGCGTCAGGTCGAGCGACTGCGCCAGTTGTGCGACAAGGTCGTGCCGATGGCCGCGAAAGACCACGCGGACTAACCGCGCTGGCCCACCAAATCTGGTGGGGTGCGCGATGCTTGCCGGCGAAGGTGCGAAAATCGAATCCGTCTGATGCGTCTGCACGGCCGAGTTCTGCGGATTTATCTGTCTGGAATCCGTCTGCAATCCGTCTGCTGGAGCGGCGCATCCGTCTGGATGCGGGGACGCGATGGCAGAAATGCGTGACGTGATGCGCCGCGCGACACGGTTCGTGCAGCGTTCGTCGGCGCGAAAGGCGAACAAGATGTTGGGGGCAAACATGGCGCAGCGCGCGCGGCGCAGCCAGCGCACAACAGCTTTCGGCTCGGGCATGGCGCGATCCGGTCTATGGGGAATGATCGAAACATAAATAGAACACATTGACGGAAAAGTCAAGAAAACGCGACCGGGCGGCGCCCGCCGTCGCACCGGATTTTTGCCGCAGACATCATGACGCGCATTCAATTACGGTGTTTCGCCATTGGGACGCGGAAGCCGCGGTTGAGGTCGATATGAAACGCAACGATTTGATCAAGCAGAGGGCTGAAACGAACTTGCTCAGGGCGTGCGCGCTCGAAGACAAGGGTCGGATTACTTCGGCGATCAAGTTGTACCGACAGGCGGCGCACCTCGGCGACGCGATCGCGCAGAGCAATCTCGGCAATTTGTTGGACGACAAGATTCGGCCCGGGCGGCCCTCTGATGCGGTCTATTGGTACAAACGGTCTGTCAGGCTTGGCCACCCGACAGCGGCGTACAATCTCGCGATCCACTACCGGAACCTTGGAAAGCATAGGTGGCACCTGCACTGGCTGCAGGTCGCTGAGCGACTGGGAGATCCCGACGCTGGTGCCGAAATCAAGGACCTGTTGCGCGTCTAGCGCTGTCCACGACCCGCCTTAAACGAACGCTGGTTGCTGCAAGTCCGTGCGGAGGAAGGTCATGCGGCAGACCAAGCCGTCGGGGCGGTAGTCGAGGGTTACTTTGCCGTTGCGTTCGTGCGCGACGGCGGATTCCACGATGCGGGTGCCGAAGCCGCGGCGGGTGGGGGCTTGTACGGGCGGGCCGTCGCGCTCGACCCATTCGAACGTTACGCGCTCCGCGTCGCCCTCGGGCTTGCAGTCCCAGCGGATCGACACTTTGCCGTTCTCGCTCGAGAGGGCGCCGTACTTCGCCGCGTTGGTCGCAAGTTCGTTGCACGCGAGCGCGATGGCGCCGACGGTTTGCTCGTTCAGCTTCAGCGGCGGCCCTTCGATGAAAATTTTAGATTGAACCTCGTTGCCGAAGGGTTCCAAGACGGCCGGAACGACATCAGCCAGGTTCACGGCCTGCGCATTTGCCTTCAACACGAGGTCGCCCGCACTTTGCAGGGCGCCGACGCGGCGCAGAAACGTCTGCGCGAACGCCTGAACCTCGGCGGAATTTTTTGGCACTGACGCGTTGACCAGCGCGTGAATGACCGCCATGAAATTCTTCAGCCTGTGGCGCAAGTCGCCGAGCAGCAATTCCTTGCGCGCTTCCGCGTTCTTTCGTTCGGTAATGTCTGTCAGCGAAGCGACAATTTCCTCGATATTGCCGCCGGCATCGCGCATCGCCACGGGACGAACGGCAAACCAGCGCCAATCGTCATGACGAACGTCGCGAATGCGAACTTCAAATCTGCCGGCTAAAGAGGCGTTCTTGCGATCCTCCTCGTGAACAGCTTGCAGCCAACCCATGCCGCGATAGCTGGGCCACGCCATTCCCGAAAGCGCCTCCCATCCCGCTTGCGGTTCGCGGCTGCCGCCGGTTGCATCGAACACGCTGACCGTGTTCGCCGCTGCTTCGACCAGCGCGCGGAACCGATTCTCGTTCTTGCGCAACTGCCAAAACAAATCTCTCAAACTCGCCGAAAGTAGAAGTTCCAGAGCGGCAGAAACGGCGAACAGGGCCGCGCTGGCAACATGCGAAACAGAAAGAGACGACGGGTCCAGCGAACCCATCGAGACGAAAAGGCCCGCAAAAATGGATAAGAGCCACGTCCAAAAGCCTGGCCAAAACCCGCCTATGAGCGCGGCAATCGCGACGGCCGGAAAATACGTAGCGAACGGCACCACGTCGGGCACCCAAATTCCAATTGCGACCCGGACCAAAACTGCGGCTCCGAAGCACAACGCGACGATGGCCCACTGTGTCACAGCATCAAGTGGCGGCGGCGCGCCGCGGGACCGCGAGGCCAGCATCAGAAACGAGGCCGTCGATCTTACGGCGTCAACTATCGTGCTCAAGGTCGTCGGTACCCCGGAGAAACGTAACTTCGATTGTAGACTATCTTATTCAGGGGACAGCCTCCAGCATGAGTGTCTTCCCGTGAAGTGGTTTGGCTGAGGTGGTCGAACGTGAACGCCAAGACTTGCAAGCACGAACCGGGCTGGCTGCAAGACCGAACGCGCGCGATTTGCGGGCGGTGGTTAACGATCGAAGTTCCGCGCCTGCAACTTTCACAACAAGAGATAACTGATCGTCGTTTCGAGTTTGGCCGGGTCTTCGTGCCAATCGCCGTAGGTCTCCCATGACGCGGCGCCGATCCAACGGCGATTTCTCCCGACACCAGGCGTGGATCGCGTCGTGCGCAGCCGAGAGACGATCGTAAGGGCCGATATGGCGCGTGAAGGCGATCGTGCCGGTGGGCGTCGTCACGCACTGCACTTTGCCCTGTGTTTCGAAACGCTCCGGCACCTGGACGCCGAAGTCGATGTCCATCGGCGCCTCGCGCCCTTCGCCGTGGTGGTAGAGGAAGAGATTGTGGCCGGGCTTGAGCGTGGGGTTCGCCTTGAGGAAAGCCCACACCTGATCGAGCGAGGGTTTCCAGGTGTGCGCAATGTCCGCGATCCGAGCGCGGGCGCGCACGGCCGCGATGAGGTCCGGCTTGGCGGTCATTGTTTGGACGTCGTAGGCCATGGCGAGCCCTGGCTGACGCGTGAATGGGTGCAGCGCCCACGCGTGGTTCTAGGGACACGTCATACTCTGAGTTCGTGACAATGTCGCAAGGGTGCTGAACAGCGTCCGCGCCGGTTTGGCCGACTATGCGCAACCTGGTGTTGGCGTTCATCCCCGTCTCTGACTGATTTGCAGTGGCGCAGCGCACTTGCTCACGCGAGTGTCACGGCAGTTGGATCGAAGCAGGCGGAGATGCTTTCAACGTGAGGCAGGTCAAGTCGAAGCTGTCGTTTCTAACGGCCGGGCTCTTGCTTGGCATCGGAATCGGGCTTGCTTTGCCTTATGTCGAAAGTTCCCTGAACCCGATGGCGCGCAACGTGCCACAAAGTTCGCTCCCTCCTCTCGAGAAGTCGTACGAGCGATTGTTCGCGGCCGAAGAAGTTATCGAGGCGGACATCGCGCCAGCACCGGCAATCGCTGCCGACCGCGATCAGCGTGCGCTCTGCAGCGAATTTCCGATGGACAGCTTGCAGCCGATGCCCGGCAGCATCGATGCAAGAGGCCGGGCCGTCGACGCAGGTGCGCGTCGCGAGGCGATTTGCGGACCACGTCGCAGGGTTCCATAGGCAAGAATTGTGCGCATGCCCCGGGACCGCCGGCTTCCAGGATAAGAGCGTTCTTGCAATCTTTGGTGGGACGGCGAAGTCTGCGCGAAAGAACACTGAGAGGAAGCACATGGCCGACCTACTCGCTCTGTCGCGGGCCGTCATCGATGAGGGAAAGGGCGCCGACCAGACGGGGCCGCTGAACCGGATCAATCATCAGTTGTCGGAGATCGGCGACGGGGTTGCGATGGTGGAGGCGTTTTCGCACTGCGTTCTGTTCGAGACCGACGACGGGTTGGTTGCGTTCGACACGTCGAACGAGGGCGGCGGGGCGAAAGTGGTCGATGCGGTGCGGGGCTGGCGCCCTGCCCGCTTCAATACGATCGTCTACACGCACGGGCATGTCGACCACGTCGGCGGATGCGGTGCGTTCGTGCACGACGCGGAGACCTGCGGACATGCCCGGCCCCGCATCGTGGGGCACGAGAACGTGCCGAAGCGGTTCGATCGCTATAACCTGACCGACGGCTACAACAAGATCATCAACGAGCGGCAGTTCGGGCAGTTTCGCCGGCGCGGGTACGAGATCGCGGGGGCGGCGCGGTTTCTGCCGGTGACGACGCCGAAGCCGGATACCGTCTATAGCGACACGATGAAGATTTCGCCCGGCGGGCTCGACATCGAGCTCAATCACGCGAAGGGCGAGACGGACGATCACACGTGGGCGTGGATCCCGAAGCACAAGGCGATTTGTGCTGGCGACTTTTTCATCTGGAACTTTCCGAACGCCGGTAATCCGCAGAAGGTGCAGCGCTATCCGCGCGAATGGGCGGCGGCGATCCGCGAGATGGCGGGCAAAGGGGCGGAGCTGTTCTTGCCCGCGCACGGGCTTCCGATCGGCGGCGCCGCCCGCATTCGCAGGGTGCTGGGCGAGGTTGCGGATGCGCTCGAGCACCTCGTGCGCGAGACGTTGGCACTGATGAACCAAGGCGCGCGGCTGAACGACATTATTCACACGGTGAAGATCGACCCTGCCGTGTTGGAGAAACCGTACCTGAAGCCGATGTACGACGAGCCCGAGTTCGTGGTGCGCAACATCTGGCGCATGTATGGCGGCTGGTATGACGGGAACCCGGCGAACCTGAAGCCTGCAAAGGACGAGGCGTTGGCGCGCGAGATTGCATCGCTCGCGGGTGGCGCGGGCAAGCTTGCGGCGCGGGCGTTGGCGTTGTGCGAAAGCGACCTGCGGCTTGCGTGTCATTTGGCGGAGCTTGCGGTGCTGGCCGAGCCCAAGAACGCGCACGCGCATGCGTTGCGCGCGGAGGTGTTCCAGACGCGGCGCGACGGCGAGACCTCGTTGATGGCGAAAGGCATTTTTGGCCATGCGGCGAATGAGTCGAAGGCGAAGGCGGGCGGCTAGCTCATGAAGAATACCGCGACAAAGCATCGAATCTATTCCATCAGCTTCGCCAGCGTTTATCCGCTGTACGTCACCAAGGCGGAGAAGAAAGGGCGCACGAAAGGCGAGGTCGATGAGGTCATTCGGTGGCTGACTGGATACAGCCAGAAGGGGCTTGAGGCGCAGTGCGCGAAGAAGAGCGACTTTGAGACCTTTTTCGCCGCGGCTCCCAAACTCAACCCAGCGCGGTCTTTGATTACAGGCGTGGTTTGCGGCGTGCGCGTTGAAGAGATCGCGGAGCCGACGATGCGCGAGATCCGCTACTTGGACAAACTGATCGACGAACTCGCCAAGGGACGGCCGATGGAGAAGATTCTGCGAAAGTAATCCGTCTTTGAGCGAAGACAACGAGGATTGAAGCATGCAACTTAAAGACAAGATCATTGTCGTCACCGGGGCGGCAAGCGGGATTGGGCGGGCGATGGCGCAACGGTTTCATCGCGAGGGGGCGCGGCTTGTCGTTTGTTCCGATTTGAACGGTGCCGGGGCCAAGTCTGTTGCTGAAGAAGTCAGCGGCGTGGGCTTCGAGACGAATGTCGCGAAGGAGAGCGACATTCAGGCTTTGATCGAAACGGTCGAGGCCGACCACGGGCCGATCGATCTCTTTTGCTCGAACGCGGGCATCGGCGTGCGTGGCGGCGCCGAAGCGTCCAACGCCGATTGGCAGAAGATTTGGGACATCAACGTGATGGCGCATGTGTGGGCGGCGCGGCATCTGGTGCCCAGGATGATCGCGCGCGGCGGCGGATATTTGTTGAACACGGCCTCAGCCGCGGGGTTGCTGTCGCAGATCGGCTCGGCGCCTTACGCGGTGACGAAGCATGCCGCCGTGGGGTTAGCCGAGTGGTTGGCGATCACGCACGGCGATCACGGCATCAAGGTTTCCGTGCTCTGCCCGCAAGCGGTGCGGACTGCGATGACGGCCGGCAATCCCGACGGCGTCGCTTCGATCGACGGCATGATGGAGCCCGATGCGGTGGCCGAGGCTTGCGTGCGCGCGATCGAGGCGGAGGATTTCTTGATCCTGCCGCACGCGGAAGTGCTGGACTACATGCGGCGCAAGACAGGCGACTACAATCGCTGGATCGGCGGCATGCGGAAGCTGAACCGGAAGTTTCGGGGTTAGGCGCGGACCGGGCGGGCGAAACGGCGCATCGATCGTGCCCTGGCCTTTGCGGCTTCGACGGCGCGATCGCGTGGCGAGGAGTCGGTGACCAACGTGTGAACCAGGCGGCGGGCGACGGCGAAGGTTTCATCCACGGCCGCGTTGAAGGCCGCCTCATTCGCCTTCGACGGCGCATTGAAGCCGGACAGCTTGCGCACGAATTGCAGCGATGCCGCGCGGATTTCTTCGTCCGTTGCCGGCGGGTCGAAGTTGAACAACGTCTTGATGTTGCGGCACATGCGAGCGGTCCCGAGTTGACGCGGCGAGTTTCCACGCCGAGGCCGGTCAAGGCAACCTGCCTTCCGCGCCGTTCGTTAGGTTTTGGCGAGCCAGCCGGCGCAGTCTTGGCCGAGTTCTTTGAGCGCGCGTGCTTCGTAGGCGGCGACATCGGGTTTCGTGAGCGTGTCGTGCCAGCGGCCGTTGACGCCTTTGTTGATGAAAACTTCGGCGCCCGCATCCCAAAAGGCGCCGCCCAACGGCACGCTTTTGGTTGCGTTCTTTTTCATCCAGTCGAAGGCGCAGTATTCGAGGATCTTCGGCCAGTTGCGTTCTTCGACTTTGATGTCGAGGAACTCCGCCATGGCGCGCATTTGGCCCGGCAGGTCGCGTTTCAGATCGGCGAAGTGAATGAGCTTGATGTTCGGCAGATCACGGATCGCCCACCAACTGCGCACGTTTTCCCAGAACGGCCAAAACGGATGGCCGTCGCGGGCGAGCCATTCGACGAAGTATTGATGGACATCGCCGGACGGTTTTTCGATCGGCGGCCCTACCCTGCCCGGCGTGTCGTTCAGCGCCTGATACCAGAGCGCGTTGGCATTGATATGATGATTGAACAAGCTCCACACGACGTCGCGCCCGTCGCGGCCGATGTAGAGATACTTCGCGCGGGGGCTGTAGACGAGCGCATCCACCGGCAGATGCGTCTTCAAGAAACGGCGGTGGGTTTGCGCCTCGACCAGCGGCAGTTTCACCTCTTTCGGCGGCACGCGCAGATCGAGCCAGGGCGACATCTCGGCAACCGAAAGCTCCGGGTCGGGGCCGAACATCATCTGCGCCAACATTTGCTGCATCCAGGTGGTACCCGATTTCGCATAGGTCGACACGATGATGTCGTCGTCGCGGAATTTCAGGTCGTTCCAGATCGTGGAGTCGAAGTGATGGCTGTGGAGCTCGCGGGTCTTTTTCGGATAGGCGGTCATCGTTGCGTTCACTCCGGTGCAATTTCGGGATCGCCGGCGCCGCGGCGTCCGCGCGTGAGCCAGCGGTTCAGCGTGGGGCTGAGTTCGCGTTCGGCGCGCGTGCGGTAAAGAGCGATGTCGTCTTCGGTCAACACGCCGCGCCAGCGTTCGTTCCTGCCCGAAAAGATAAAGCTCTCGGCGCCACCGGTCCAAGCGGCCTTCGCGAACGGCATCAATGCTTCGCCATCGCGGCGCATCTGGTCGAACGTCGCAGCGTGCACGAGGTCGGGCCAGAGCGCGGACGGCGTGTCGATGCCGAGAAAGTGCGCGATGCGGCGCATCTCGCCGTCGAGGTCGGCGCTGAGATCGGCGTAGTGGATCATTAGCACGTTCGGCTTGCTGCGTGCGGCCCAATAGGTCCGCTCGGTGTCGAAGAAAGAAGCGGCCGAGACGTCACTCGTCTTGCTCTCTCCAGACAGACCCATCCAATCGCCGAAGAAATCGCGCGGATGCTCGGCTGGACGCGGATAGGGGCGGCCGATCGTCTCATCGGCGAGGCCCGCGCGGTCGAGCAGCTCCATGCGCTTATACTTCACTTGATGATTGTGCCACGACATCATCGCGTCGAGGCCGTCGCGGGCGACGTGGATGTAGCGGACATCATCGAAGACAGGCAGGGCATCGAACGGCAGATGACTCTTCAGATAACGGCGGTGCGTTTGCGCTTCAATGCGGGCTTGAGTCTCTTCCGGTGTCCCCAAAAAGCGTTCATCGATCCAAGGCGAGATCGACATCGGCTTCGGTTCGGGCGACTGGAAGACAAGCAAGCCAACGATGCGCTGCGTCCACGTTGTGCCGCATTTCGGATAGGTCGCAATCACGATGTCGCCGGCCCGCGGGCGGTAAGCGTCCCAGCGCGTGCTGTCCATGTGCCAGGTGCGGACGACGCGGCGCATGTCAGGCCCAGGCTTGCAGAACGGCGCGCGCCACGGCGCGGTGGAAC
>JANLXP010000140.1:0-9270 GCA_031365165.1 Alphaproteobacteria bacterium | reverse complement strand
TGGCTGACCGAGGATTCGGCGAAACTCTACGACTTCCAAGTCGAGGCACTCTTCGCCGGCACCGCCGACGCAATGCGACGCCAAGCACTGGTCCCGATCGCCGACCACATGAAGGGCCGCGATCAGCGCGGTATGAACCTGCTCGAGGTCGCGGCAGGCACTGGCCGCTTCCTCACCTTCGTGAAAGACAACTGGCCCCGCATCAACACGACCGCGCTCGACCTTTCGCCGGCCTACCTGGAGCAAGCGAAAAAGGCGCTAAAATCTTGGCGCGACGTGACGTTCCTGGAAGCGAACGCAGAGGCGATGCCGCTCCCCGATGCCAGCCAAGACATCGTGACCGCGATCTACCTCTTCCACGAACTCCCGCCGAAGGTGCGCACGATCGTGGCCAAGGAAATCGCCCGCGTGCTGAAACCGGGCGGCCTGTTCGTGCTAGTCGACAGCATTCAACCGGGTGACACGCCGGGCTTCGAAGCCCTCACCGAATTCTTCCCCCAAGCCTTCCACGAGCCCTATTTCGAGAGCTACCAAACCTGGAACATCGCCGAAGCCTTCGAAACGGCTGGACTCTGGCACCAATTTCAGACGCCGGCCTTTTTATCGAAGGTGGCCGTGTTTGCTGCGCCCAAAAGTTGACGGCGGGTTAATTGCCTCGTTCGTGTGCACCGCGCTTTAGCAACGTCTTCACGCCCCGCGCGTAACGTTGCTGGCAACCAAAAGCGCGAACAATCGCCAGTCGATGTCCTTGACGCCCATCTTTAACCCACACTTCGGCCGTCCGATCGAACCGGGCGACGGCACGCCGTCGGCTGCGGAACTGCAGTTGCATGCCGTGGCCGTCAACGCGCCGTTGCTGGCAATCAGCGCGACCGTCATCGTGACGGCGGTGGTCGCAGCATTCTGGGGCACGGTTCCGGCCTGGATTCTCGTGACTTGGGCATGCGTAATGATGCCGGTTTCGGCCGCAGTGCCCTGGTTGCTCCACGACGTGGGAACGCGCGTGCTGGACGACGCAGAGGCGGCTCGCGCCACCGATCTCGTGGTCATCTTCAGCGTCGTGCGTGCCCTGTGTTGGAGCATCGGCGCCGTCGCGTTCTTTCAATACGCGTCGAACGCGCAGGTCGCCTTGCTCTCGGTTCTCATCCTCGGCAATGCGATGGGCAGCAGCTCGGCGCTAATGTCGATCCCGCGTGCGGCCAAGGCGTTTGCGCTGTGCTCCGTCGTGCCGTTGGCGGTCGCCTTCATCGCCACAGGCACGTTCGAGCATATTCTGATCGCCATTCTGTTGTTCATCTACGCGATGGGCATGCGTTCGGCGGCGGGGCAGGTGATGAAATTTGTCACCGCCGAGGTCGCGCTGCGCCAAGCGCTGATCGACAAGCAGCAAGAACTCGTGCGCGCCAAACTCGACGCCGAAGGCGCGAACCGCGCGAAGTCGGAGTTCCTGGCGCACATGAGCCACGAGCTCCGCACGCCGTTAAACGCCATCATCGGCTTCTCGGAAACGATCAGCGGCGGCGTCTTCGGCCCGGTCAGCGAGCGCTACGCGGACTATGCGAAGGACATCAACGACAGCGGTGTCCACCTGCTGAATCTGATCAACGACGTGCTCGATCTGTCGAAGATCGAGGCCGGCGCCTTGACGGTGAACGAGCAGGTCTTTGCAGTGGACGACGCGGTCGAAGGCGTGCTGCGCCTCGTGCGCGAACGTGCCCAGCGCAAACGTCTGGAGATCGAGTGGCGGGCGCTGACCGCACTGCCGCTTGTGAAATCGGATCAGCGCCTCGTGCAGCAAGTGCTGATCAACCTCGTGACGAACGCAATCAAGTTCACGAACGAAGGCGGCCGCGTGATCGTGACGGCCGAGGTGGGCACAGACGGCGCCGTCGCACTCACGGTCGCCGACAATGGCGTCGGTATGACGGCCGAAGAACTCAAAGTGGCGCTGACCGCATTCGGTCAAACCGGCAACAGCATGACCGCTCGCGCCGAAGGCACGGGCCTAGGTCTTCCCCTCTGCACCCGCTTCGCCGACGCCCTCGGCGCAACGTTCACGATCGAAAGCAAACCGGGGCAGGGCACGACCGCAACGCTGAAACTTCCCGTGCGCTCCAGCCAGCACTTGGTCGAAGAGCAACAAGCCCGAACGGCGTGAACTAGTCCTGGGACCGCGGGCGTCCTCGCCCGCTCATCGACGCCGCGAAAGTGGTTGCTCCTCCTAGTTTCGTAGAACTCGCGCCGCAAGAGTCAGGCAGTAGGTGGCTTGTCAACGTCGCGGGACGCTGACTTATCCTTATTCGCGCGCCAAGCGAGCGCAATCATGAAGAGAAAACATCCTGCAACCCCAATGAGCGAAGCAGTCTTCGAGGCGGCAAGCGCCCGTCGCGCGACATCCGATAGCGGCGGCGAGACGAAGAAGTCGAAAGCGGCTTGAACCAAAATAGAGGTGAAGGCGACGAGGTAACTTACTGCCAATGCCGTTGCAAGCAGGGGATATCTTGAAAATTTGAAATCACTTTTCGGTGCCTCGTCGTCGTTCGGCGAGAAATTCATTCCAAAAAAGCAAAACACTATCGACGCAAAAAACAGAGCGTTTTGCAGATAAAATGCGAACGCCGTCACATAGACGGAGCCGATCTTATAGACTAGTCCGCCTGCCGGATTTGGCACCGGCGCGCCTAGCAGCAACACCAGAAGGAAATGCCAAAGGAGAAGGAGTGTGAAGAGCCAGCTCCCAATCCTGAGACAGAGTTCCGCAGCCTTTGCGCGCATAGCATTCCGCCAATCATCCCACCTGCGCGCGATGCCTGAGCAAATGATCCGCCAGCACCGCGGCCATCATCGCCTCACCCACCGGCACGGCGCGGATGCCGACGCACGGATCGTGCCGGCCCTTCGTTTGGATGTCCGTCTCTTGTCCGTCGCGCGTGATCGTTTTGCGCGGTGAGAGGATCGACGACGTCGGCTTCACCGCAAAGCGCAAGACCACGTCTTGACCTGTCGAGATGCCGCCCAAGACACCGCCCGCATGGTTCGAGAGAAAGCGTGGCCGGCCATTGCCCATGCGCATCTCGTCCGAATTCTCTTCGCCAGAGAGAGCAGCCGCCGCGAAACCCGCGCCGACCTCGACACCCTTGACCGCATTGATCGACATCATCGCCGCCGCAAGATCGGCATCGAGCTTGCCGTAGACCGGCGCACCCAATCCCGCAGGCACGTTCTCAGCTACGACCTCGATCACCGCGCCGCACGACGAGCCGGCCTTGCGCCGTTCGTCGAGGTAGGTCTCCCACAGCGCTGCCGCCTTCGCATCCGGAGACCAAAACGCATTGCGTTCGATCTCGGCCCAGTCCCACGCACCGCGGTCGATCTTGTGCGGCCCAACTTGGATCAGCGCGCCGCGAATCTTCACGCCGCCCGGCACGATATGATCGAGCACCTTGCGCGCGATCGCACCCGCCGCGACCCGCGCCGCCGTCTCGCGCGCACTCTGCCGCCCGCCGCCGCGATAATCGCGCACGCCGTACTTGATGAAATAGGCATAGTCCGCGTGACCGGGCCGGAACTTGTCCTTGATGCCCTCATAGTCCTTCGACTTCGCATCGACGTTGTCGATGTGGAGCGCAATCGGCGTACCGGTGGTGACCTGCCCGCCGGTCGTATCGTCGGAGAACACGCCGGAGAGAATCTTGACGATGTCGGTCTCTTGCCGCTGCGTGACGAACTTCGATGTCCCTGGACGCCGCTTTTCCATCCAAGGCTGAATGTCGGCATCGCTGAGCGCGATCCCAGGCGGCGTGCCGTCGACGACGCAGCCAAGCGCCGGCCCGTGGCTCTCGCCCCAGGTCGTCACGCGAAACAGATGGCCGTACGTGTTGTGCGACAAGGGTCCCGTCCTTCAGCGTCCGTGAAGCCGCTCGCCCGCGGCAGAGATTTCGATCACACCGGCGTTCAAGGCCGCGAACCCGACAATCTCATCATTGTCGAGCTTGAGCAACGCGCCGCGGATCATGCGAACAGGTCCGCCGTGGGAAACCACGACCGTGTCGCGCTGGAGCGAGAGGAGAAACGCGACCGCCCGCGCGTAAAGCTGGGCACGGCTCTCGCCGCCCGGGTGGGGCGTGTTCCAGGCGTCGCCGTTCGCAGAAGCCTTGCGAATGGCGTGCGCTTCCGCCCAAGGGCGCCCATGCGAGTCGCCGTAGTCCGCCTCCATCAGGCGGGCATCCGTTCGATAGTCGTCGACCGGCAGACCCATCGCGCCGCGCAGCAACTCCATCGTCCGCCGCGCGCGGCCAAGCGGGCTCGCCACGAAATCGCACGAAGCCGCATCGACCATCGTCTTGAGCAGGTGACCGTTCGCAATGGCCTGCGCTTTGCCGAGTGGTGTGAGCGCGGAATCCCGCTGCCCTGTCAGGCGCTCGGCAACATTGTCTTCAGTCTGTCCGTGGCGAACCAGATAAAGTCTGTGCTGGATCATTCGTCCGGTGACAGCGTGGTCAGAAGCTGCGCGCTCTCGTGCACCTTCTCGATCGCGGCCAGGCCCACCATGTGATAGCCCGCATCCACGTGATGCACTTCGCCCGTCACCGCGCGACCCAGATCGGAGAGGAAATAGAGCCCCGAATTGCCGACCTCTTCGATCGTCACGTTGCGGCGCAGCGGCGCATTCAGCTCGTTCCACTTCAAAATAAACCGGAAGTCGCCGATGCCGGACGCGGCCAGCGTCTTGATCGGCCCCGCCGAAATCGCGTTGACGCGAATGCCCTTCTTGCCCAGGTCTTCGGCCAGATATCGCACGCTCGCCTCAAGCGCAGCCTTCGCCACACCCATGACGTTATAGTGCGGCATCACTTTCTCGGAACCCAGATAGGTGAGCGTCAGCAGCGACCCGCCGTTCGGCATCATCTTCTCGGCCCGCTGCGCGATCGCGGTGAACGAGAAGCACGAGATGTTCATCGTCAGCTGAAAATTGTCGAACGTCGTGTCGACATAACGCCCGCGCAATTCGTCTTTGTTCGAAAAGCCGATCGCATGCACGACGAAATCGAGCGAGCCCCATTCCTTCTTCAGCGTCTCGAACACGGCATCCATCGAGCCCTGCTCGGTCACGTCGCAAGGCAGCACGATCTTCGAGCCGATGCTGGAGGCCAACGGCTCGACCCGCTTTTTCAGTGCGTCCCCTTGATAAGTGAAGGCGAGTTCGCCGCCGTGGTCATGGACCGCCTTGGCGATGCCCCACGCGATCGAGCGATCGTTCGCGACCCCCATGATGAGGCCACGCTTGCCCTGCATTAAACCTTTGTTTTGGCTCATAGTTTGGTCGCCAGCGCCGGAGCGGCCGCCCGTTGTTTCGTTGGCCGCGGACGCTAGTCAAAATCCACCGCCCGGTCAAACCGTCAGGGTGCGGTCAGTTAAGATCGATGGCGAAGCGTTTGAGGTCGGAAAGCTCCGCGTACGCTAGCGCACCTTCCTGCGTGGCGGCGAGCACGACCTTTGGCGCATGGCCCGCCAGAAACGCCTCCTGCCAGCGCGGCGCACAAAGGCACCACCGGTCGCCGGGCTTCAGCCCCGGGAACTCGTAGTCCGGCATCGGTGTCGAAAGATCGTTCCCCCGCGCCTTCGAGAAGGCAAGGAACTCGGCCGTCATCACCACGCAGACGGTGTGCGAGCCCGCATCCTGCGGCGAAGTGTTGCAACATCCGTCGCGGAAAAATCCGGTGACAGGATCGTTGCTGCAGGACGCCAGCTCGCCGCCCAACACGTTCTTCTGCGACCGCGGCTTGCCGCCATCGTTCTGGTAGCCCATCACAGATCTCCAGGCGCGCCGTTGGTTGAGTTGCTGGCAGTATGGGCGCACAGTGACGCGTTGGGAATGGGGACAAGGACCATGATCTTCGGCTTGCTCGCCCTCATGACCGCAGCAGCGTTTGCGGGTGCTGCGATCTACATCAATGTCGCCGAACATCCCGCACGGCTGAAGCTCGACGCCGGCCCCCTGCTCACGCAATGGAAACCTGCCTACCACGCGGGCTTCCTCATGCAAGCGTCGCTCGCCGTGATCAGCGGCGCGTGCGGGATCGTGGCGTTCTTCTTCGACTGGGATTGGAAATGGCTGGTCGGCGCCGCCGCAATCCTCGCGAACTGGCCTTACACGCTCTACGTGATCATGCCGACCAATAACAAACTGAATGCAATCGATCCTGCGAGCGGCAGTCCCGATATCCAACCGCTACTCGTACGTTGGGGCCACCTTCACGCCGCGCGCAGTGCGCTTGGCACGATCGCAACGATCCTGTTCCTGACGGCGGCACTCTAGCTCAGCGTCCCGGCCAACCATGCCGCTCGAGCGCGGCGACGCCGTGCTCGAAGTCCGTGCGCTCGACATAGATCTGCGCCGACAACCGGCACAGCAGCTTGCCCTGAAACGCGTTCGAGGCGACCTGCACCTTATGCTTTTCCCAAAGATCATGCATGAGTTGCAGCGCATCGTCGGGCTCCGCCGCGCGCCGCTGGGGCAGGGTATAGGTCCGCATCGCCGCAAACATCGCATCGCTCGCAAGTGGCTCGGCGCCAAGACGCGCCATCGGCGCCACACTTTCGCGCGACAAGCTATACAGATAGTCTCGCACCTTCGCCGCACCGAACCGTTCGACGAAATCGATCCCCGCCGGCACGCTCAAGAACGCGCTGACGTCGCGCGTGCCGACATAGTCGAACGCCCGCGGAAATTTCAGCTCATGCCAATGGCTGACCGAAAGCGGCACGGTCTCGCCCGCAACCTCCTCGGTCGCATAGAGGAAGGCTGCACCCTTCGGCGCGTAAAGCCACTTGTGCCCGTTCGCGGTGTACCAATCCGCCCCGATAGCAGGCAGGTCGAGCGCAAGCTGGCCTACGCCATGCGCGCCGTCGATCAAGACCCGCACGCCCTTCGCCTTCAGCGCCCGCGTGATCTCGGCCACCGGAAACACGACAGCGGTGGGCGATGCGATGTGATCGATGATCGCAAGCCGCGTCTTGGCTCCCGCCGCGTCGGCAATCCGCTCGACGACATCGTTCGCCGTCAGCGGGATCGGCAGCGAAACCTTCACAACCTTGGCGCCCGCCGCTTTACAAACCTCGTCCGCCGCAAGCCGGACAGCGTTGTAGACACAGTCGAGCACCAGGATTTCGTCGCCCGCTTTCAGCCGCAGCGAACGCAACACGGTGTTGACGGCCTCTGTCGCATTGGTGACGAACGCAATCCGCTCGCCGTCGGTACCGACGAACCGGCCCAAACGCTCCGCCGCAACGCGCAGCTCGTTGTTCATGACGCGCGGCGAAACGGTGTAGCGGAAGAACGAGTCGGGCTGGCGCTCCATCAAAAGCCGCCAGCGCGATTGCTCGGCCAGCACTTCCTTCGGGCACGCGCCAAACGAACCGTGATTGAGAAACGTGCCCTCGTCGTCGAGGTGCCAAAGCGGGCGCAGATGTTTGCCGAAGGTGCTCATGGCCGGCAAACTAGCCGCCGCAGCGGCCAAAAAGAAAGGGCCGCAGCGGTTGTCACCCAACACCCGTTGCGGCCCAAAGCAGGACGTTGAAGCTGTCGGAGTAGGGCAACCCCGTGGAGACAGCTTTCGTAAATCGGGCGTCCTGCCCCTTACCGATTCAATCCTTCTGGCCCGAAGGCCCGCATGAAAATTTCGGCGCAGAAGCGCGAACGCCGCTCGATTTCGTTCGGCGACATCTCGATGTCTTGGCCGAGCAGCCCGCGGGATTCGATCCGCGCCGTGATCAGACCCAAGAAGTGCTCAGCCGCGAACGCAGGGTCGCCGCCCGTATCAAGCCGGCCGACCCGCTCCTCGCGCGCGATCCATTGCGTCAGCGCGTCGAGCATCTGTTTCGGCCCCGCCTCGTAATAGGCCTCGCCGATCTCCGGGAACTGCAAGCTCGCCCCGATGATCATGCGATAGTAGCTAAGCTCGTAGGCCGTGCAGCCGTGCGTGTAGTACTGACGCGCGACCTCGGCCAGCATGTCCCGCGGATGACGGTCCAAAACTTGGACTTGCAACGGCGCCCGCATCGCGGCGGCGCGGTCGGCGACCATCGCTTTGAACAGATCTTCCTTGGACCCGAACTGGTTATAGACCGTCTGCTTGGAGACGTTCGCGGCGGCGGCGATCGAGTCCATCGATACGTCGTAGCCTTGGCCGCGGAACATCTCCGCCGCGGCTTCCAGAATGCGCGCGCGGATCGACAAGATCGCCGAGTGCGACACCGGAATGTTGTTAATTGAAACGGCTGCTGCTGAACGACTCATCGCCAATCACACCCAAATTGTTGGCCCCCGCCAAAACGAATCAATGTGATTCGTCGATGGGTTAATGGTGCCGAATCAGTTTTGGACTGAGAAGTCCAATCGCTCGCCTCGTTGCGAAATTCGTCGCGTCGATTGATTCACGAGTGATTCACAGCAAACCGCGACTGACGCGTCTCACGTTCGCGATGCATGTTCGCTCGAAATCGCAAAATGAGTCCACAGGTTGGACTATCTTATCCGCAATCGAATGGACTCTAGAGTCTAACGACACTAACCGATTGGAGATCAAAGCTTTTCGAGTGTACTTTCGACGGCACGGCAGAGCGTTTCGGCAGGCTCAAGTCCAATTGAAAGGCGAATGAACCCCTCCGGTACGCTATCGCCCCACCGCACGCGTCTTTCCCCGCAGGTGCGGACACCGCCAAAGCTCGTCGAGGGTTGGACTAACGCGCACATCTCGATAAATCGGTCCGCCGCGGGCCCATCCGCCAGCGTGAAGGAGATCAGTGAACCGAACGTCAGCATCTGCCGCGCCGCAATCGCATGCGCCGGATCGTCGGGAAGGCCGGGATAGCGCACCGCTTTGACCTTCGGATGACCCGCCAACAGCTTGGCAACGGCAGCGGCCGTCGCGCACATCCGCTGAAGCCGCACTTCCAACGTCTCAAGCCCGCGATGCACGAGCCAGGCCTCGAACGGGCCGGGGATCGCGCCTGCAAACTTCCGCCTCTCTTTGATCCGCGCGAGGGTCGCGCCGTCGCGGGTCGCGACATGACCCATCAACGTGTCCGAGTGCCCGTTGATCGCTTTGGTGTCGGAGCAGATCACGATGTCGGCGCCAAGATCGAGCGGCCGCTGGCCGAGCGGCGTCATCGTCGTGTTGTCGATGGCAAGCGTGGCGCCCGCCGCCTTCGCCAAACGATGCGCCTCGCGAATATCGCAAACGTCGAGCCCCGGATTGGACGGCGTCT
>JANLXP010000129.1:0-2105 GCA_031365165.1 Alphaproteobacteria bacterium | reverse complement strand
GCCGCACCCTCGTTGTCGAGGCCCACGATCTCAACCGTGTCACCGAGTTTGAGCGTACCGCGCTCCACCCGGCCCGACACGACCGTGCCGCGCCCGGCAATCGTGTGCACGCCTTCGATCGGCATCAGAAACGGGCTTTCGTAATCCCGAACGGGATCGGGAATATGCGCGTCCAATGCCGCGACGAGTTCGGCGATGCTGGCAACCGCAGGGTCGTCGAGCCGCCCTTGGGCCACCGCCTCGCACGCCTTCAGCGCGCTGCCGAACACGAAGGGCACGTTCTCGTAGCCTTGGGGACCGAGAAGCCCGCGCGTTTCAAGCTCGATCAGTTCCTTCATGTCGGCAACGTCGCCCGGTGCCAACGCGTCCATCTTGTTGACGAACACGACCATGTGTTTCACGCCCACCTGTGCGGCCAGAAGGATGTGCTCGATCGTCTGCTTCGCCGCGCCCTTGGTGGCGTCGACGAGCAGGATCGCGCCGTCCATCTGGGACGCGCCGATGATCATGTTCTTCACATAGTCGGCATGGCCGGGGCAATCGATATGCGCGTAGTGGCGCGTCGCCGACTCGTACTCGACATGCGTCGTGTTGATCGTGATGCCGCGCGCACGCTCTTCCGGCGCCCGGTCGATCTCGTCGAACGACAACGCTTTGCCGCCAAGGCGCGCGGCCTGAACCTGCGTGATTGCGGAGGTCAAGGTCGTCTTGCCGTGATCGACGTGGCCGATCGTGCCGACATTCACATGTACTTTAGTCACTGTACTTACTCCTGTGTTGTGCCCGGGCGCGGCTGCTGGCCAAGCAACCGGCATCCAAGCGTTGGCATTGACGCGCCAATCTCAAAAAGAAACCCGCCGGTTTGACCCGGCGGGTGGTTCGCGAGCGGCGAGCGCATCACAAAGCCCAGGGGCCATCGGCCGCCCCGGGCAAATGCTCGAGGCGCGTTTAGGTTTCAAATCGTTCGCGTGATCGTTCACGCATGTTCGTCTGCTCCTTCGCGCGACCGTGCGCACAAGAAAAAACCCCGGTGGCTTTGAGCCTTCCGGGGTTCGAAGTCGATCCGCGAGAGGCTGTTGCCGCCTCTCGATCTACAAGAGGCGACCTATTCGAGTGCGCATGCGTATTCCGCCGCGCCGGCCGAAGCCGCCGCGCCGAACGCCGCCAATTTGCTCATCGAAATCATGATTGCCTCAATTTCAGGCCGCTGACGTAATGTCAGCCTCGCCGAAAGTCAATGAGTCCTGGGAGCGGCACTTGCCGAAAGCCGCGCGCGGGTGTCTCCTTGGCCAAACCGCCATTGCATCGGAGGCCTTCCCCATGAACGCCATCACGCTGGACATCAAGGCCGCGCGCGAGGCCGCTTATGCCGTGCCGCTGGAAACGCTGCATCCCGCCCAGCCCGCGCTGTTTCAAGCCGACGCGATGTGGCCGTACTTCGAGCGTCTGCGCCGCGAAGACCCGGTGCACTTCACGCCGGAAAGCGAGTTCGGGCCCTATTGGTCGATCACGAAGTTCAACGACATCGTTTTGATCGACACGAACCATCAGGTGTTCTCCTCCGATTACACGCGCGGCGGCATCACGATCGCAGGCGGCACGACGAATTTCGAACCGCTGCCGATGTTCATCGCGATGGACCCGCCCCGCCACGACGTGCAGAGGAAAGCGGTCAGTCCCTCGGTCGCCCCGGCGCAGCTATCGGCGATGGCGCCGCAAATCCGCGAACGTGCGGCGGGCATCTTGGACGCGCTCCCGATCGGCAAGGAGTTCGACTGGGTCGACCTCGTCTCGAAAGAACTGACAGCAATGACGCTGGCGACGCTGTTCGGCGCGCCGCAAGAGGACCGCCGTCAGATCACGGATTGGTCCGACGTCGTGACCGCTGTGCCGATGAAGGGCGGCCTCGTCGAGACGTTCGAGGAGAAGTTGAAAATCTTCGACGAGTACAACGCCTACTTCGTCGGCCTCTGGAACGAAAAAATCAACGCCGCGCCGCAGCCCGACATGATCTCGATGCTGGCGCATCACCCGGAAACGCGGAATATGGCCCCGCGCGAGTATTTCGGCAACGTGGTGCTGCTCACCGTCGGCGGCAACGACAC
>JANLXP010000117.1:0-2293 GCA_031365165.1 Alphaproteobacteria bacterium | reverse complement strand
CCAAAGGCATGAAAAGAGCAACAAGATTGCTCGATTTCAGCTCGACTGCGCTCCTGAAAAGAGCGTGTGTCACATAGGAATTTGGTCTGCACGGGGAGAGAATATGCCGGATATCAATGTCGATCAGACGATCAAGTGGTTCACGTCGCTTATAGCGGAACGTCTCGCAGACGCCGCCGCCTTGGCCAAGTCAGCGGCCACATGCAGTACTGAAGGCAACCCAGCTTCCGCCGTCGACATAGCGCTCGAAATTGAACAGCCGCTCTACGAAGTGACGACGCTGTTGAACGCCATGAGCCTCATCAATCGTATCGCCAGGGACTGATCTCGCCCCAGTCTCGCGTCATCTGGCATCCGCTCCGCAGCGCCGTTCACCTTACGGGACGGCCTCCCGGGGCGCTTGGCGGTACCGGCGAATTCTTCGCCGCCAAGGAGCAAGGCAGATGAGCATCACAAAACCAAAGCCAAAAGGGCCAACGAGGCCCACCACGCAACCAAGACTTCCAGGCGGGGGCCAGGAACAACAATCGCAGGTTCGGCGAACCGCGCCGGTCACCAAGTCTGGCTCCGTTCAAGCAAACAAGAGTCCCGCCCCGCGCGCCGACACGAAACTTGAACGCGTCATCGCAATGCTGCGAAGCCCGAAAGGCGTAACCCTCGACCAACTGGTCAACGCAACCGAGTGGCAGCGGCATACGGTGCGCGGCGCAATCTCCGGCGCCATCAAGAAGAAGCTCGGCCTAAACGTCATCTCGGAAGCGCGTGACGGGAAACGCACTTACCGTATCGGCCGATAGACGGATGGCGAAGAAAACGAGCAGCCGGGGGGCGCCAGCGGCGCCTCCCGGGCTCAGTCAGAACATAGCAGACGCGCCCCTTCCGCCGCCGCAACCGTCGGACCCACTCGCTGCGGAAATCGACGCGCTCGAACATCTATCGCTCGACGAAATCCGTTGCGCCTGGCGCGAAAAGCTCAAGACGGCGCCGCCCCCGTTGCGTGCGCGCGGCGTCTTGTTGCGGCTCTTGACCTGGAACCTGCAAGCCGAGCGTTACGGCGGTCTCGGTCCGGAGACGCAACGGCGGCTGAAACGGTTGGCGCGAGAGTACGCGAGCGCCCCCGATCGAAAACTACGAACGCCGATAAAGCTGCACGTGGGCTCCACGTTGGTGCGCGAATGGAAAGGCGTGAGCCACTCGGTCGACGTCGTGGACGGTGGCTACGTCTGGAACGGCAAGACCCACAAGACGCTTTCAATGATAGCCCGCGCCATCACCAAGACCAACTGGTCGGGTCCCCGTTTTTTCGGGGTTGAAGACGTCGATCCTGGCGACAAGAAGACACGTCGATGAAAACCATCAATGCCGTTCGGTGCGCGATCTATACCCGCAAGTCGACCGAGGAAGGGCTAGAGCAGGACTTCAATAGCCTGCACGCCCAGCGCGAAGCCTGCGATGCATACGTCAAGAGTCAACGAAGTGAGGGGTGGACGGCTTCCCCTAAGGCCTACGACGACGGCGGCTACTCGGGCGGCAATATCGAACGCCCTGCCCTCGCCGAGCTGCTTGCAGACATCGATCGCGGTCTGGTCGATATCGTCGTCGTGTACAAAATCGACCGTCTCACACGCTCGCTCATGGATTTTGCGAAGATCGTCGAGCGCTTCGAGCGGAAGGGGGCGTCCTTCGTCTCGGTCACGCAAGCATTCAACACGACCACGTCAATGGGGCGGTTGACCCTCAATGTCCTTCTTTCCTTCGCGCAGTTCGAGCGCGAGGTCACAGGCGAGCGCATCCGCGACAAGATTGCGGCGTCGAAGCGCCGGGGCATGTGGATGGGCGGCTCGCCGCCGACGGGATACGAGCCCATCGGCCGCAAGCTCGTCGTGAATCCCGTCGAGGCAGAATTCGTTCGCTCGATTTTTCGGCGGTTCCTGAAATTCAGAACCCTTCGAGCGCTCACCAACGCGCTGAATGCCGAAGGGATGGTTTCGAAACGCTGGGTGTCGCGGCGCGGACGTAACCAAGGCGGATCGCCGTTCTCCTCCGGAGCCGTTCGTCACATTCTTCGCAACCGCCTTTATCTGGGCGAAATTCGGCACAAGCATGAAGTCTTTCCCGGCCTGCATGAACCGATTGTCGATCAAGCTCTGTTCGACAAAGTGCAATCGATCTTGGACCGAAATCACAAGAACCAGATCGAGAAGCCTTCGACGCGTCTCCATTTCCCGCTGAAGGGCATGGTATTCGACGACAACGGCAACCGGATGAGCCCTCTGCGGCAAAAGCAGCAAAA
>JANLXP010000204.1:0-1954 GCA_031365165.1 Alphaproteobacteria bacterium | reverse complement strand
ACCATTGTTGTGGGCCAAAGCGATCATGATCCGCTTAGCCCTTTTCCGCGTTTAAGCGTTTACATCATACCAATTCCGGCGCCCCTGCGGATGCAACCGCGACACACTTCTCCGGAATGCGACGAAAGGTGCAGCCAAGTGACAGGTTTTCTGCGGATTTTTTGTGCCCTCCTCGCGGCCGCGACGCTGAGCGCTTGCGAGCAGCCGCCGGTCAACCGGAACGCCACGGCCCCGCTCGCCACCGTGGGGCGCGTGGACCTGGAGCGCTACGTAGGCCGCTGGTACGAAATCGCGAGGTTTCCGAACAGCTTCGAGCGCGACTGCCAAGCTGTCACCGCGACCTACAGCAAAAACGCCGACGGCTCGATCAAGGTTCTGAACGCCTGCCGCAAAGGCGCGCTGACAGGCCCTGAGGATATCGCCGAAGGCAGCGCGACCGCGCAGAACGCCGCGAACACGAAGCTTTCCGTCACGTTCTTCTGGCCGTTCGCGGGCGACTATTGGGTGATCGGGCTGGCAGAAGATTACAGCTGGGCCTTGGTCGGCGAACCCTCCGGCCGCTACCTCTGGATCCTGGCCCGCACGCCGCAGATCACGCCCGAACTCCGCGCCAACCTCATCGCGAAACTGCAAGCCCGGGGCTACAACACGAACGCCCTCACCTGGACGCCGCAGCCGGCCGCCTGACGTTTGATGCGCGAGCAGGGATTTCCGGAGCATGCGCTGAGCCGATTCTCACAATGTTTCACGTGAGAACAAAGATAGAACAACCGGCCGGAAGCGTCAAGCCTCTTCGCTGCGGAGAGCTCTGTCCCCGAAAAACAAAATAATCGTCAGGGCCGCGCCAACCCGAACACCGACGCGTGGAACAACGCCTCCGCCGCCGCCCGCAACGCCGGATCGACCACGGGCGCCGCGTCCGGCAGATGCGCCCGCGCCCACGCCATGCGCGCCGTGCAGAACGCATCGAGGGCCGCGATCCGCGCACCCTTCCCCGCCTCAACGCCGAGAGCCTTACGCGCGCGCAAATCGACGATCGCATCAGCCACATCCGAAGGGAGCGTTACCCCGTCGAGCAGCGCGGGCAGCGACATCGGCGGCGTCTCGTCGCCGCGCGTCTCAAGCCACAGCAACGCCGCCGCCGGCCGCACGACGTAGAAATATTTCTTCAGATTCACCTCAGCGCGCCCGTCGATATGCCGCCCGAACTGCCGATCGCCAAGCCCGTAGTAATGCCGGACCAACGCCGCTCGGCTTTGGCGCGCACCGGCAAAGAGCGCGCGCAACGCGGAAGCCTCCCACCCCGTCTCGCGATAAACGATCGGCGACGTCAGCCACTCGACGAGCGCCGGGTTCCAGCGCAAGCCCAGCGTCAGCGCCTTGCGCAAATCCCACCCGTTGAGATCAAGCTCCCCCTCGATCGGCCGCTCGATCACATCGCGCGGGATCGTGAGCCCCGCATAATCCTCGACCCGCCGCACATAAAGAAAGCGCACGTCATAATCGCTATCCGCCGAAGCAAACCCCCAAGCCCGCGACCCCGACTCGACGGCCAACACGATGCGCACGCGCTCGACGCGCGCGATGTCGTCGAGCCGCGCGAGGATCAGCGCCTGAACGTTGGGCGGAATGTCGGTGAGGGAGGCGTGCGGGAGCATAACAAGCCGCGAAAGAGCGGTCTCAATTCATGCTGCTGGCGCAAGCAGCGGACGGTTCAACATCACCCTTCCTGCTTTCTCAGCCTTAAGAGAGCTTCTCATGGGCAACGTTAAGTACGCCCTCACTTTGATCTGACCATCGGTCAACCTTGACGTCGAAGCTATCAGATTGTCGATCAGCTTCGCGACCGTTGGGTTGATCTGCGCCGTGAGCGACTTGTCGAAGAGTTCTGGCAACCGCCACTCATAGCTCAGTTCGTTGTCGAGCCGTCTAACATGCAGGTCAGACCCAAAGC
>JANLXP010000084.1:0-1192 GCA_031365165.1 Alphaproteobacteria bacterium | reverse complement strand
GAGAACTGGGGCGCGCGCACCGTCGCCTTGTCGCAAGACGAAGTCGCGGCGATCGCGCGCGACGCCCGCAGCTGACGCCATGGAAAAGTTGTTTCGTTTGTCCTTAGGGGTCAGACGCGACCCCGCTGTCGAAACCTGGCTGAGCGAACAGCCGGAAGAGCTGAGCGCCCTTGCGCGCACCTGGTTCGCGCGGGCACGTGCCTGCGGCCTCGACGTGCTGGAGATGATCCACGACGGATGTCCGGTCGCATGCGTAAGGGACGTTCCCTTCGCTTACGTCAACGTCTTCAACGCGCATGTCACCGTGGGCTTCTTCCGCGGTGCAGGCCTGAAAGATCCGGCGGGCCTGCTGGAAGGCAGCGGCAAGAGCATGCGCCACGTCAAAGTAAAGCCGGGCGCGACACTGGATTCCAAAGCGCTCGCCGCGCTGCTTCAGCAATCATATGCCGACGTGAAGGCGCAGCTCGATAGTTAGACAACCCAAAGAAAAAGGCGCCCGCATAGGCAGGCGCCTTTCTCAACCGGACTGACTGATGTCAGCGCTAGTGCCGTAATCTCAGCGTCGCGCCGATTACCCGCGGCTCGCCGACGAATGCATCGATCGTGCTCGACTCGCTGGCGCCCGCTGGACAGGAAAACGCCTGCGTCGGGCCAAGCGCCGCCGCGCTGCATGACGCAGTACCCTGCAACGGCGAGTCGAACGCTGTGTTGATGTAGTTCTCGTCGAACAGGTTGCGGGCAAAGAGCTCAAGCCCGAACCACTCGTCCTCGGAATAGAAGCCGATCTTCGCGCCGAACACGGCGTACGCGTCCTGGATTTTGCGTTCGTCGAGGTTCGAACCCGTGTCCATCTCGCTCTGCCAGCGGCCGTCCATGTGCAGCCGCGCCGTCAGCGTGTCGATGAACGGGAAAGAGTAGTCCCAACCACCGGTAACGGTCCATTCCGGCGAATGCGTCAACCGCTCACCAGGTATCGCGAACAGTGCCGGATTTTGCGCTACGAATGCGCCCAGATCGTCGCCGTAACGGGCGTCCGTGTAGGCCACGCCCAAGTTCGTCGAGAAATCCCGGAACGGAGACCAGAACGTTTCCACCTCGACGCCCTTGCTGATCACTTCCGGCACCGACGTCACGATGAACGAAACGCCGGTAAACGTGTTCAGCTGGAAGTTTTCGAAGTCTTGATAGAACG
>JANLXP010000075.1:0-3418 GCA_031365165.1 Alphaproteobacteria bacterium | reverse complement strand
GATGACGTCCGGATCAGTCAAGTTCGGCGACGAAACGAGAAGATAAATGTCGTTCTCGAACGTCCCGAAGGTGTTCGCGAGGCGCTCGTAAGTGTCGTATTCAGGCCCTGAATGGGCGTAGACCCGCAGCAGGTCGCCATCGACATTGGCGCGCGGCATCTGGCTCAACGCCAGGAGCGTCAGTGCCAGAACAAAGACTGCGACGATCCTGGAATGTTTGAGCGTGAAGTACCCGAGCTTCTCGAGTCCAAAGCCGATCGAGCGATTATGCGTGAGCCAACCGCCGAAGCGGGAGGCGAAGCTGCCAGAAGCCAATGAATCGCCCTCCCGGGGCGGAATTTGCCGGTTCTTCTAAGGCTTCGCACCCCATCCGTCCAGCGGTGCAGCCCGATTGGGCCGCGGCTGCGGCAGGGCTGCCACCGGCGTCCTGCAACAAGCTGTGAAGAGGATGTCACAAACCGTCGCAGAGGCCCGGAAAACATGGCACTTCGAGGTCAGATCGCCTATATGATTTCCATGTTGGCTAACGGTCGATTCTCCAAGTGACAGATACCCCCGAAGACGGGTCCGACGGCATCGTTCCGTCGGGCATCGAAAGTGTTTCAATCTCCGACGAAATGCGGAAGTCCTACCTCGATTACGCGATGAGCGTGATCGTCAGCCGGGCGCTTCCCGACGTGCGGGACGGGCTCAAACCCGTGCACCGGCGCATCCTCTACTCGATGCACGAGGCGGGCTATACGCACAACAAGCACTACCGCAAGTCCGCCCGCGTCGTCGGCGACGTGATCGGTAAGTACCATCCGCACGGCGACCAATCGGTCTACGACGCGTTGGTTCGCCTCGCGCAAGAATTTTCCATGCGCGTACCGTTGGTGGATGGCCAGGGCAACTTCGGCTCCGTCGACGGCGACCCTGCGGCCGCCATGCGTTACACCGAAGTGCGCATGACGAAGGCGGCCGAAGCGCTGCTCGAAGACATTGACCTCGATACCGTCAATTTCCAACCGAACTACGATAACCAAGACCACGAACCGGTCGTCCTCCCAGCACGGTTTCCGAACCTGCTCGTCAACGGTTCGTCCGGCATCGCCGTCGGCATGGCGACGAACATCCCGCCACACAATCTTGGCGAGGTTGTGGATGCTTGCTTGGCCTACATCGCCGACCCCGACATCGCCGTGGAGCAACTCGTCGACATCGTTCCGGGTCCCGACTTCCCGACCCGCGGCATCATCATGGGGCGCAACGCCGCGCGGCTGGCGCTCGTGCGCGGCCGCGGCGGCGTGGTCGTGCGCGCCCGCACGCACATCGAAGAAGTCCGCAAGGATCGCGAAGCGATCATCGTCACCGAACTGCCGTACCAAGTGAACAAGGCGATGCTGATCGAACGCATCGCCGAACTGGTCGCAGATAAACGCATCGAAGGCATTGCCGACGGGCGCGACGAGTCCGATCGCCACGGCATGCGCGTCGTGATCGAGCTGAAGCGCGACGCGATGGCCGACGTCGTGCTCAATCAGCTCTGGCGCTTCACGTCGATGCAGACGTCGTTCGGCGTCAACATGCTGGCGCTCGATGGCGGCCGTCCGTTGGTGATGAACCTGAAGGACATGATCCGCGCCTTCGTGAATTTCCGCGAAGAAGTGGTCGCCCGCCGCACAAGGAAGCTGCTGAACGACGCGCGCGACAAAGCCCACGTGTTGGTGGGCTTGGCGATCGCAGTCGCCAACATCGACGAATTCATTCGCATCATCCGCTCGAGCCCGGACGCTTCGACGGCGCGTACGCGGTTGACGGAACGCTACTGGCCGGCGCTGGACGTGGCCCCGCTTGTCGCCCTGGTCGACGACCCGCGCCATGCCATGCAAGCCGACGGCACGCTGAAGCTTTCCGATGAGCAGGCACGCGCGATCCTCGAACTGCGCCTGCAACGCTTAACCGCGCTCGGCCGCGACGAAATCGGCGACGAACTCAGAGGCCTCGGCAAATCGATTGAGGACTACCTCGAAATCCTGCGCTCGCGCGATCGCATGATGAGCGTCGTGCGTGAGGAACTTGCCGCGGTACGTGCTGCTTTCGCGACCGAACGCAAGACCGAGATCATGGACGTCGACTTCGAAGTCGAAGACGAAGACCTGATCCAGCGCGAAGACATGGTCGTGACGGTTACGCACCAAGGCTACATCAAGCGCGTGCCGCTGAACGCCTATCGCGTGCAGGGTCGCGGCGGCCGCGGCCGCGCGGCAATGGCGACGAAGGACGAAGATTGGGTGACGAGTTTGTTCGTCGCTTCGACGCACCAGCCGCTCTTGTTCTTCTCCTCGGTCGGCATGGCCTATGTGCTGAAGAATTGGCGCCTGCCGCTCGCCACGCCGCAAGGCAAGGGCAAGGCACTGATCAACCTGTTGCCGTTGAAAGAAGGCGAATCCGTCACCAGGGTCTTGGCGCTGCCCGAGGCCGAACTCGAATGGGAAAAGTTCGAGGTGATGTTCGCGACGAAATCCGGCGACATCCGCCGCAACGCGTTGAGCGACTTCACGAACGTGAAGGCGAACGGCAAGATCGCGATGAAGATCGAGGCTGGCGACGCCATCATCGGTGTCTCCATCTCGACCAAGACCGACGACGTGCTGCTCACCACGCGGCTCGGTAAGTGCATCCGCTTCTCGACCGAAGACGTGCGCGTCTTCAAGGGCCGCGACTCGACCGGCGTGCGCGGCATCAAGCTGGCCGAAGGCGACGAAGTCGTCTCGATGGCGATCTTGCGCCACGTCGAAGTCAACGTCGACGAAGCCCGCGCCTATCTGCGCCAATCGATCGCGATGCGCCGCGCCGCTGGCGAAGAAGCTGAAGTTGCGGAGCCCCAGGTCGAGGAGGGCGAGGATATTGCAGCCCCCGAGGCCGCACTTTCTCCGGAACGCTACGCTGAACTCGGCGCCCAAGAACAGTTCGTCCTCACCGTCTCCGAAACCGGCTTCGGCAAGCGCTCAAGCGCCTACGAATACCGCGTCATTGGCCGCGGCGGCTCGGGCATCGTCGCCATGGCGATGGCCAAGAAGAACTCGCGCATCGCCGACTCCTTCCCCGTGGAAGACACGGACCAGCTGATGCTGATCACCGACGGCGGCCAGACGATCCGCCTGCCGGTCGGCCAGATCCGCGTCGCCGGCCGCGCCACCCAGGGCGTCATCCTGTTCCGCTTGGGCGAAGGCGAACGCGTCGTCTCGGTCGAGCGCATAGGCGAGGCCCAGGAGATCGAGGGCGAGGCGGAAGAGCCGTCCGCTTAGTCAATCCTTAACGCTGGTCCTTGGTTGCAACGCAACCAAGGTCGGCTAAAGATCGGCAGGCGGCTCACCGCCGCTTGCAGGGGCGCTTCCATGGCCAAACGTATCGGGCTCTATCCCGGAACTTTCGA
>JANLXP010000061.1:0-4539 GCA_031365165.1 Alphaproteobacteria bacterium | reverse complement strand
CGCGAGGTCGCGCAGCCGGAGTTGGCGCGCGATTTCTTCGGAAGCTTCGAGGTTCGTCTTGAGTGCGGTGTCTTCGATGTGATGTTCGCGCGTCGATTTGCCGGAGTTCACATCGATCGCGACCAGCGCTTCGGTCTGGTTGATGACGATGTAGCCGCCGGAGCGAAGGCGCTCGATCGGATTGAACATGCTGTCGAGTGCTGCTTCCACGCCGTAGCGCTGAAACAGCGGTACGTGATCGTGGTAGTGCTTCACCGAGTCCGCGTGGCTCGGCATCAGCATGTTCATGAAGCTGTGCGCTTCGTCGAAGCCTTGTTTGCCCTCGACGAAGACTTCTTCCACGTCCTTCGAATAGAGGTCGCGGATCGTGCGCTTGATGAGGTTGCCTTCCTCGTAGACGACGGTCGGCGCGGTCGACTTCAGCGTCAGGTCGCGCACGGCGTCCCACTGGCGGAGCAGGTATTCGAAGTCGCGACGGATTTCTTGCTTCGTGCGGTTGGCGCCGGCGGTGCGAATGATGACACCCATGCCATCCGGAACTTCAAGTTCGCCGGCAACTTCCTTCAGTTTGCGGCGGTCGGCCATGTTCGAGATCTTGCGGGAGATGCCGCCGCCGCGATCCGTGTTCGGCATCAGCACGCAGTAGCGTCCGGCGAGCGAGAGATATGTGGTGAGCGCCGCGCCTTTGTTGCCGCGCTCTTCCTTGACGACCTGGACGAGAAGGACTTGGCGGCGCTTGATGACTTCTTGGATCTTGTAGCGGCGCATAGAGCGGTGATCGCGCCGCGGCAGTTCTTCCATCGCGTCATCGGACGCTTCGGGTTCGTGGGCCGCTTCCGCAACTTCAAGCGGCGTTAGCTCCGCGGGTTCTTCATGTGTTTCGTGGTCACCGGCTGTTTCGACGGGAACATCGATGATGATGTCGTGGTCGCTTGAGTCTTTCGCTTCCGTTGCCGGTGCGTCCGGGTCCGTTTCCGGGTCGTGCACCCAAACATCTTCGCCGGTTTCGACTTCGACGATGCTGGGCTCGTCGGAATCGCCGTTCAGCGACGGTTCGGACGGCGACGTCGTGAAATCGGCTTGCGACTGGCTGGAAGGCTTTTCTTCGCCGTTCGGGCCGTGTCCGTCGCTCGGTGCCGATGCCTGAGCGACGGCTTCCTCGTCGTCCTCAAGGTCTTCGCGGCGGCGCGCGGCACGTGTTGCCTCAAGCAGCGCTTGGCGATCGGCGGTCGGGATTTGGTAGTAGTCGGGATGGATTTCCGAAAACGCTAAGAAGCCGTGCCGGTTGCCGCCGTATTCGACGAAGCATGCCTGCAACGAGGGTTCGACCCGCGTTACCTTGGCTAGATAGATGTTTCCTTTGAGGGGCCGGCGCGATGCCGACTCGTAGTCGAATTCCTCAACCCTATTTCCATCAAGTATGACGACGCGTGTTTCTTCCGGGTGGCTCGCGTCCACCAGCATTTTCTTGGACATTAAAAAATTCTCCGGAACCCGCGCGCTGCGGCCGCGCCTGCGCACTGCGCCTGGACCGATGCCCGCGCACGCCGAGTTCCAATTGGTTGGATGTTACAGATGAGCCCAGCGCAATCACGGTAGTCACCGGGTGCGGAACAACTTTCCGCTCCCGAGCCATGTGCGATGTGGCGAAAAACGTCATGGGAAGTCTAAACCCTGAGCCGATGCCCCGGATTGGGCAACCAGCGATTTGGTGCTGCCTCCCTCCCATTGTGGGGTGCCTTTGGGCACATGGGATGCGAGCGCCACACCGATCTCTCTGACCCCGCCCTTGCGATTCGAGTCCGAGCTTCAGATCGGTTCAGGGTTCTTGTAGACTCGTTGGTCACCCCTCGCAACCCCGATGCAGCGCAGAATTCTGCGGTTTCCGGAGACAGCCTGGCGAAGGCCCGATCTTGAAGGCATATCGTAGCCGATTCTTGGCTAACGGGTCGTCAACTGGGTTGAGCGACGATCTGGGGATCGTTGGGAGCCTCGAAAACTTCGGGACATGGGATTGAACCGTCTGGGCCTGATTTTGGGCGTGATGCTCGCTTGCGTGGCGGGCGCGGCCGTTGCCGTGCCGCCGCCGGTGATCACGGAGATCCGCGTCGGCAAGCACGACGACCACACGCGCTTCGTCTTGGACGTTTCGCAGAAGGTGGATTTCAACGTCTTCACGCTCGCCGATCCTTACCGGGTTGTGATCGACTTTCCGGAGGTGGGTTGGCGCATCGATCCGGCGGCGGCGAAAAGCGCTGTCGGGCTGATGAAGGGCTACCGCTACGGGCTCTACCGGCCAGGCCGGTCGCGCATGGTCGTGGACCTCAGCGGTCCAGCGGCGCTTGCGAACAAATTCCTGCTGCCGCCTGAGGGGCAGCGGCAGTACCGGTTGGTCCTCGATCTCGTACCGACCGATCGAGCGACTTATTTGAAGTCGGCCGGTTGGCCCGAGGCGGCGGCACTGGACACGCCGTCGGTGCTTGAAGAACCGCCCGTTGATCCGGTGGTCGAAAAGCCGCGCAATGTGCAACGCGTTGTCGTCATCGACGCGGGGCATGGCGGTGTCGATCCGGGGGCGACCGGGGTGAGCGGCGCCCTGGAGAAGGATTTGGTGTTGTCGCTCGCAACGACAGTGCGCGATGCGCTTGAAAGCACCGGCAAGTACAAAGTTGTCATGACGCGCGACACCGACATCTTCCTGTCGCTCAAGGCGCGCGTGGCGGTGGGCCGGCGGGCGAGGGCGGACCTCTTCGTTTCGATCCACGCCGATTCGGCACCGGGTTCCGAAGCGCGCGGTGCCTCGGTTTATACGCTGTCGGAGCGGGCGTCGGACCGTGAGGCGGAGGCTTTGGCCCGCGCCGAGAACCAATCTGACGTGATTGCCGGGGTCGACCTGACGAATGAGTCGGATATCGTTACCAGCATCCTAATCGACCTGGCGCAGCGCGAAACCAAGAACAGCTCGGTAAAATTCGCCCAGGCGCTCGTGCCTGAGTTGCAGCATGCGGGCGGCGTAACCCAACGGAGCCATCGTTTTGCCGGATTTATGGTCTTGAAGGCGCCTGACGTGCCTTCGGTTTTGATCGAGGTTGGCTATCTTTCTAGTACGCACGATGAGTCGGAGATGAAGACCCGTCGATGGCGCGCGAACATGGCCTCTGCGATCAACCAGGCTGTGGACGTATATTTCAAACAAAGCCGGCTCGAGCATAAGGCCGAAGCAGGCAATTAGGTGGGGGCGAAATGCTCGCGAATTGTGACAAAATGCGCGGACTTGTGCGCGCCTTGCGGGATTTTTCACGTGGCGCTCCGTATCGGCGTGATATAACCCGCCAAAGCGCCGTTTAAGCGCGGGATCGTTCAACACATGTATCGTTTTATCGCGTACACGCTTGGCGGGATCGCGGTCCTGATGATCTCGGTTTTCGCCGGGGTCGCGCTGTACTTGTACAAGCTCAGTCAGGATCTTCCCGACTACAAAAGGCTTGCGAATTATCAGCCGCCGATCACGACGCGCGTCTATGCGAACGACGGCGCGCTGATCGCGGAATACGCGCGTGAGCGGCGCTTGTTCGTGCCGATCGACGCGATACCGCGCCGCGTCATCGACGCGTTCCTGTCGGCCGAAGACAAAGACTTCTACTCGCATCCAGGTGTTGACTTGAACGGCGTGACGCGTGCCGTCGTCTCGAACGTGCAGAACTACATGTCGGGCGCGGGCCGCAGGCCGGAAGGCGCTTCGACGATCACGCAGCAGGTTGCGAAGAACTTCCTGTTGTCCAGCGAGCCAACGCTGGAACGTAAGATCAAGGAATGGATGCTCGCCTTCCGCCTTGAGGATGCGTACAGCAAAGACAAGATTCTGGAGCTCTATCTCAACGAAATCTTCTTGGGCTCGGGCTCTTACGGCGTGGCCGCCGCTGCCTACAATTACTTTGACAAGTCGCTGGATCAGCTGACCGTCGCCGAGACCGCGTATCTGGCGGGTTTGCCGAAAGCGCCGAGCAACTATCACCCCGTGCGCAACTACCGCAAAGCGATCGAACGCCGGAATTGGGTGATCGAGCGCATGGCGGAGAACCAGTTCATCAGTTCCGAGGACTCGCAGAAAGCGGTGTCTGAGGATTTGATTCCGCACTTCCGTCCTGCCGGTGCGCAATCCGCCGAGGCGCAGTTCTTTGCGGAAGAAATTCGGCGCTGGATTCAGCAGAACTATGGCGACGCGTCGCTTTACGACGGTGGTCTTGCGGTTCGTTCCACGTTCGATCCGAAGCTGCAGCGCTATGGCGTGATGGCTTTGCGCAAAGGTCTTGTGGGCTATGACCGCCGCCATGGTTGGCGCGGTCCGGTATCGCGGGTCGATTTGGCGACGGACTGGAAGAAGACGCTGAAGGATATGCCGTCGTTGGTCGACGTGACAGAGTGGCGGCTTGCGGCCGTGACGGGTTATGGCGCGAGCGAGGCCGTGCGGATCGGATTTTCGGATGGCACAGAAGGACGTATTCCGTTTGCCGAAATGAAGTGGGCGCGGAAGTTCAT
>JANLXP010000035.1:0-1017 GCA_031365165.1 Alphaproteobacteria bacterium | reverse complement strand
GCGTTGGAGCGGCCGGTGCTGGCGCGGTAGGACATGAAACGATGAAGACGATCTTGGCTCTGCTGGTTTTTGGCGCGATGGCGAGCGCTTCGGCGGTCGCGGCCAAGCTTCCGCTTTCGGTGCTTGGCAATTGTGTGGAGGCGTCGCGTCGGACGACGGTGGACGAACAGATTCGCGCGTGCACGCTCGTCATTGAGACGGAAGGTCAGGATCCGGCGGAACGGCGGCTTGCGCTGCTGGCGCGCGCGACCACGTACAGCGAAAACGGCGAGTACGACAAGGCGATCGCGGACTACAGCGCCGCCATCGCGGCCGATCCGAACGACGATTATGCGTTTCTCGGCCGCGCGGATGCGTACCGGCTTAAGAACGATTACGATCGCGCGTTGGCGGAGCTGAACGCGTTCATTCAGCGCAAGCCTTCGAATGCGTCGGCGTATTACAGCCGCGGGCGGGTGTACGCGGCGAAGGGCGACCTGCCGCGGGCGTTGGCCGACTGCACGCGTGCGACGGAGCTTGATCCGCGCGATGCTGCCGCTTGGTACGAGCGGGCGTTGGTCTATCGGCAGATGCACGATGATGACGGCCAGCTTGCCGACCTCGGCCGTGCGGTCGCGCTTGAGCCCGACAATCCCGACTACCGGCACACGCGCGGGATACTGTTGATGCGGCGGAAGGATTACAGGGGCGCCATCACGGACTTCGATCGGATCATCAACCAGAAGCCCCTGTATGATGCCTATGTGTTCCGCGGCTACGCCTATTTCTATCTTGGGAACTACGACGCGGCGATTGCGGACGGGGAGCGCGCGGTCAACTTCAATCCGAGCGACCCGTTGGCGCGACAGCTTTTGCGCGAGGCGCAGGCCGCGAAGGCGCGGTCGCAGTCGCGTTAGTCGCTCGACGGCGGGATGCGCGCGAAGGCTGCTTCCAGATCGACAGTCACGGGCAGCTTGTGTTCGATGTCGCCGTCGCGGGGCCAGGTCATCGCGGTCAGTGCGTGCGCGCCTGAGAACG
>JANLXP010000197.1:0-4696 GCA_031365165.1 Alphaproteobacteria bacterium | reverse complement strand
TCGGTCAAGCTTGCGCGCGACAATGCGCGGCAGGTGCGCGAGCTGATCTCGACGGAGATGTGGGGGCAGCTCAATCAGCAATATCTGCGGCTGACCGCGCACGATGCGCCGCAGCACTGGAAGGCGCAGCCGGTCGAGTTTCTGCGCGATATTGCGGACGACTTTCTGCTCTTTGCCGGCATCACGGATTCCACGATGCGCCACGGCGAGGGCTGGCATTTCATTCAGCTGGGCCGCCACATCGAGCGGGCGTTGATGATCAGCCGGTTGCTCGACTTGCATTTCGGCGACATGCCCAGCGACGTGCCGCGTGTGGTGCGCGCGCCGCGGTATTTCGAGTGGATCACGCTGCTGAAGCAGGCGACGGCGTTCGAGGCGTACTGCAAGGTTTACACGGCGGACGTTCAGCCCGCGAAGATCGCCGAGTTCTTGATCTTCGATCCGGAGTTTCCGCATTCGATCCGCTTTGCGGTCGACGGCATCCAGAAGGAGTTGCGCCATCTGGGGCCCGGCGGCGCGGTTGCGAAGCGCATGCAGGCGGAGCGGTTGGCCGGGCGGCTGAAAGCCAGCCTCGACTACGGACAGATCGACGAGTTGATGGCAGGCGACATCGACGGGTTCCTGCGCGGCATTCAAACGTCGTGCAAGCAGATCCACCAAGCGGTCGCCGACGCCTTCATCGGCTACGCCGTCGACGAACTTTTGCCGGGATAGGGGCGAGCCATGTTCTATTCCATCCGACACGTCACGCGGCATCGCTACGATGCGCCGGTGCGTGAGAGTGTGATGCAGCTTTATATGCAGCCCAAGAGCGACGGGTCGCAGCGGCTGCAGTCGTTCCAGGTGGCGACGAATCCGCGGGCGGGGTTGCAGGCCTATACCGACCATTTCGGCAACGCGGTCTATCACTTCGACGTGCCGGGCGAGCATCAGGAGCTGACCGTTGAGGCCGATGCCGATGTCGAGGTGATGGCGATGCCGGCGCCGCCGGAGTGGGTGGACGGTTCTGCGTGGCAGACGCTCGCCTCGCCGCAACTGCGCGGCGAGAACTACGACATGCTGGCGCCGCACGGCATGACGCATGTGACGCCAGCGCTCACCACGTTTCTGGCCGAGCACAATTTGAACAAGACCGAAGATCCGATGACGACGCTGAGGCGCCTCAACCGCGTGCTGTTCGACGCGTTCGCCTATTCGCCGGATACGACGGAGGTGGATTCGCCGATCGACGTGGCGCTGGAGAAGCGCGCGGGCGTTTGTCAGGACTTCGCGCACATCATGATCACGACGGCGCGCAGTTGGGGCATCCCCGCCCGCTATGTCTCGGGCTATCTCTACACGAAGCGCGATGCGGGCGACCGCTCGGCCGCGGACGCCACGCATGCGTGGGTGGAGGCGTTGGTGCCGGGCGTGGGCTGGGTGGGGTTTGATCCCACGAACAACGTGCTCGCCGGCGAGCGGCATATTCGCGTCGCGATCGGACGCGACTACAACGACGTGCCGCCGTCACGCGGCGTCTTCAAGGGCCCGGCGAACGGCGAACTCGCGGTTGCCGTGCGCGTCACGCCCGCACAGGCCCCACGGCGTCGCGACGATTTCCTGCGCGTGGTTCGGCCGCTCACCAACACCGTCGAGCGCCCGGATGCGGGTAGCGCGGACGCGCAGCAACAGCAGCAGTAGCATGCGCGCCGTTACTGCGGCGTCGCGGGAACGGATGGCCACTTTCCGCAAGCGGTTTTGAGTTCGTTCGTGCCGAAGGCGACGATCGGCGCTGCGTCTATGCCCATGCGGACGTATTCGGCGATGATCGTGAACAGGATCTTGCAGCTCGAATTGAATTGATTCATGCGGCCGCCGTCGAACCCCTTGTGGTGATGCGAAGGCGGCCACTTCACGATCGAGACCGCCTTTTCTTCGTAGTCGAGCGCTTGCGCCAGCATCGGGCCGCGCTCGTCGTCGGGCCGGGCCAGCGCCTCGCTGAGGTTGTACTCGGCCATCACATGATTGATCCAGCCGACGCGCTCGGCACAGTAGCCGTGCGGGCGGGCGTAGCATTTCTCGGCCGACCCGTTTGTCGCGTCCTTCTCGTCGCGTGCGGTCGCAAGGAAGGTCTGAAAGTAGCCGATCATCTCGGGATAGCGCATGAGCCTCGCATTCGCTTCACCGGCGTAATAGAGCGCGTGGCCGTTGTCCTTCTGCATGTCGAGCAGCATGCCCGCCATGTCGGCGACGAGCTCGTGGTCGGTGTTTCGCAAGACCCGCTGTTTGTCGTGGTAGAGCGACCAGAGATGCCCCGCGGCGGTGATGAACACCGCATCGCGCGCGTTCGCCGGCAGTTCGGCTAGCGTCTTGCCGACGAACGCGTCGTGCGCCTGGTCGATCGCGTGCGCGGCTTGGGTTGCACGGTCGGCGTCGATGACCCTTCGCTCGGCGCTGTGCAGATCCCCTTCCGCGCTGCTCAGCTTTCCTTCCAGGTCTTGGGTCGCGAGCCACGTGCCCGCGGTGATGAGCGCCGCAACGATCACGCTGGCCAGCCACTTCACGCGCGACTCGGGCGAGATGATGCCGGGAATGGGACCTAAGAACGCCGCAAGGCCCGCACCGCCAGCCGCGAGATAGGGTCTCAGCCACGCGATGTCCCACAGCGCGGCGCAGAGCACAAAGATCGACACCACGCCCGCCAACGTGAGTGCCGAGAGCGGCGAGAGATAGCGTCGCAAGAACTCGATCGGCAGCCGTACGGGTTTGACCGGCACGGGCGGCAGCGCGGGCGCGCCCTCCGCCGGCAGTGTGGCTACGACATCGCTCATCAAAGGCCTCCCCCGATGCGAACGGTTGCCCTCTTAGCAGGTCCGAGGCGGGGGTGTCAGTGCGACGGCCTTACTTCTGCTTTGCCAGGTAGGCGATGACGTTGGCGCGGTCTTGGGGTTTTTTTAGGCCGGCGTAGGACATTTTTGTGCCGGGGATTTTTACGCGGGGGTTTTCAAGGTAGTCGGCGAGGACTTGCGCGGTCCAGGTGAGGCCGGAGTTTTTGTTGGCGGGCGTGTAGCTGTAGCCGGGGACCATGCCCGCCTTCCTGCCGACGACGCCGAAGAGTGAGGGGCCGATTTTGTTTTCGCCGGCCTTCACCGAGTGGCAGATCGCGCAGGCCGTGAACTTCGTTTGGCCGGCGGTTGCGTCGCCGGTGTAGGACGTACCGGCTGCGTCTTTGATCACGACGGGGGCGGGCGCGGCCGGCGGGGTCGCGGCGGCGGCGACACTTGCGCAAACCAGCAACGCTGCGGTCGCGATGAGAGCTTGAACGCGCATGGTGTCTCCTTGACGCTAACTGGTACCGAGCACTGGGACCGATTGCCGGTTTTGTTCGCCCGTGGTGCCTGACATAGTATCGGCAAGCACCATCCTCAAGCAACGCGACGCACGCACACCCACATGAACGACCGCTCACTTTTGCGCGCCCTTCGCGGCCAAAGCCTGACGCCGCCGCCGATTTGGCTGATGCGGCAAGCGGGGCGCTATCTGCCCGAGTATCGCGCCGTGCGCGCGAAGGCTGGCGACTTCTTGTCGCTCTGCTACACGCCCGAGCTTGCGGCCGAAGTGACGCTGCAGCCGATCCGGCGTTACGCGTTTGACGCCGCGATCGTGTTCGCGGACATCTTGCTGATCCCGCATGCGCTGGGCGTGGGGCTTCGCTTTGCGGAAGGCGAAGGGCCGAAGCTCGATCCGATCCGCGACGTGGGCGGGCTCGCACGCCTTGGCCCTGCGCAGGCCGCGGCCGCGAAACTGGCGCCGGTGTACGAGACGCTGTCGCTCGTGCGCGCGAAGCTGCCGGCCGAGACCGCGCTGATCGGGTTTGCGGGCGCGCCGTGGACGGTTGCGACCTATATCGTCGAGGGCGGCGGGTCGTCCGATCAAGCGCAGGCGAAGCTTTGGGCCTATCGCGACCCGGCGGGTTTCGCTCAGCTGATCGATAAGCTCGTCGAGGCCACGATCCTTTATCTCGAGCGCCAGATCGAAGCCGGCGCCGATGCGCTGCAGCTCTTCGAAAGTTGGGCGAGCGGTTTGCCGGAGCCGATGTTCGAGCGGCTTTGCATCCAGCCCGCCGCACGCATCGTCGCCGCGGTGAAAGCGCGGCACCCGAACGTGCCGATCATCGGCTTCCCGCGCGGTGCGGGCGTGCTCGCCCTGCGCTACGCCGCCGAGACCGGCATCGACGCGATGAGCCTCGACCCCTCACAACCGATCGCGTGGATGCGCTCGCAGCTGAAGCGGCCGATCACACTCCAAGGCAACCTCGACCCGATCGCACTCGCCGCCGGCGGCGATGCGCTGGCGTCGGGCGTGCGCGAGATTCTGGCCGCCGCGAAAGGCGCGCCGTTCGTGTTCAACTTGGGGCACGGGATTATTCCGATGACGGATCCGGCGAACGTGGAGCGGTTGGTGGCGTTGGTGCGGGGCGGGTGAGTTCACCCACGTCCGTCATGCAAATTGGAGCGATTACGGTGGACCACATCACGCTTGGACTTCTGCTTGGTTTGGCTGCCGGCGTTATCGTCGTCGCGTTGATGATGCCGATGTCGTTTCCCGACAAGCGCGCGGCCTTGACGGCTGCGTTTGTCAGCCGCTTCTCGATCGGCTTTCTGACCGCTAACACCGTCCTTCCGATCCATCCTATCGCGACGGGCGCGCTCATCGG
>JANLXP010000939.1:0-16195 GCA_031365165.1 Alphaproteobacteria bacterium | reverse complement strand
TCGAAATCCGCCTTGTCACGTGCGTGGATCTTGAAGTCGGCGCCGCCGGTCCGGGGGATCACGTGAAAATGGATGTGAAAGACCGTTTGACCGGCAGCGGCACCGTTTAGCTGGGCGATCATGAGGCCGTCTGCACCCGTCACATCCTTCACGGCAGCGGCGACTTTCTTTGTGGTTTTGATCAAAGCCGCGGCGGCGTCAGGGCTTAGGTCGAAGATCGACTCGGCGCCTTCTTTCGGGATCACGAGCGTGTGGCCTTCGGCCTGGGGCATGATGTCCATAAAGGCGATCGTATGATCGTCTTCATAGACTTTGAAACACGGGGCCTCGCCGCGCACGATTTTCGCGAAGATGTTGTTGGGGTCATAGGCCATCGGAGGTCTCCTTCTTGAAGGGCGCGTGCTCGGCCATGGCTTCGATTTCTTCACCGACGGCGCGGCGTTCTTCATTCAGGTAGCGGGCGACGGCGTCGCGCAAGCCTGGATGTGCGATCCAGTGCGCCGAATGCGTGCGGATCGGCAGGTAGCCGCGGGCGAGCTTATGCGCGCCTTGGGCGCCCGCTTCGACGACGCTGAGTTTGTTTTGGATCGCGAAGTCGATGGCTTGGTAGTAGCAGATCTCGAAGTGCAGGAACGGGTGGTGCTCGAGCGCGCCCCAGTTGCGGCCGTAGAGCGTGTCGGAGCCGATGAAGTTCAAGGCGCCGGCGATGTAGCGACCGTTGCGCTTGGCCATGATCAGCAAAGTGCGGTCTGCCATGTGCTGGCTGATCAGGCTGAAAAAACTTCGCGTAAGGTAGGGCGAGCCCCATTTGCGGGAGCCGGTGTCCATGTAGAACGCGAAAAAGGCGTCCCAGTGTGCCTCCGTCAAAGCGCTCCCTGTCAGCCACTCGACCTCGATGCCGGCTTTGAGCGCCTCGGCGCGTTCGCGGCGAAGGTTCTTGCGTTTGATCGACGAGAGCGCGCCTAAGAATTCATCGAAAGAACCGTAACCTTCGTTGCGCCAGTGGAACTGTTGGTCGTGGCGTTGCAAGAACCCGAGCGGCGCGAGAGCTTCGGTCTCGTCTTGCGGTGCGAACGTAATGTGAAGCGACGAGACCTCAAGCTTTTGCGCGAACGCCATCATCGCGCGGGCGAGGGGTTCGCGAGCGGCCGCGCTTCCGCCCGTCAGCAAGCGAGGGCCGGTTGCGGGCGTGAATGGCACGGTTACCTGTAGCTTCGGGTAATATTCGCCGCCTGCGCGCTCGAACGCTTGCGCCCAACCGTGATCGAAGACGTATTCGCCGTAGGAGTGGTTCTTCACATACATCGGCGCTGCTGCGACCGTCTGGCCTGCTTGTTCGACGACGATATGTGTGGGTTGCCAACCGGCGCTGGCCGTTGCCGACCCGCTCTCTTCGAGCGCGCTCAAGAACGCGTGTGCGACGAACGGGTTGAACCGGTGACCGGACGGGTTGGCGAGCGCGTCCCAGACAGTTGGCGCTACGTCCTTCATGCCGCCCAGGAGGCGGGCGGACGGCGCCGACGTTGCCGCTGCCGTCCGTTTCGTGGTCATGCGATCTCGAACGTGGCTTCGACTTCGACGGCGACGTTGCGCGGCAGGGAGCCTGCGCCGACTGCAGCGCGCGCGTGTTTGCCGATGTCGCCGAATATTTGAACGATGGTGTCGGAGGCGCCGTTGATCACCTCAGGGTGCTGGGCGAAGCCTTGAATGGCGTTCACGAAGCCCGTGATTTTCACGCAGCGTTTCACCCGGTCCAGGTTTCCGCCGCAAGCTTCCCTCAGTTGCGCCACGATGTTGATCGCACAGAGGCGCGCCGCGGCTTGGCCTTGTTCGACGGTAAATTCTTTGCCGACTTGGCCGACATATTCTAGGCCGTTCGGGCCCAACGTCACTTGGCCCGAGATGAACACCAAGTTGCCGGTGACGACAAACGGGACATAGTTTGCAACCGGCGCCGCAGCTTTGGGTAGCGTGATGTCAAGTTCCTTCAGGCGAGTTTCAACGCGTCCGGTCATGTCTTGTCCCTTTGCGAAAGGCGAGTGTCCATGCGAGAAACGCAAGCTCGCAAATCGGGCGCGCCGACGCAACTTCGGAACGCGGAAATCATGTCAAAACGTCTTGATGCCGACGACCGTTGTCCGTTGCGTGACGGGCTTTTCATGCCCGCCGAATGGGAATCGCACGCGCGCACGTGGATGGCGTGGCCGTGCCGGTTGGAGCCTTGGGGATCGGCAGACGGTATGTTGCGCGCGCGGTTGGGCCATGCGGCGGTGGCGCGCGCGATTTCTGGGTTCGAGAAGGTGACGATCGCTGTAAATCCGCGCGACGTCGACGAGGCGCGGCTGATGCTGGGGCGCGGGATTGAAATATTCGAGGTTCCGATCGACGACTCTTGGGCGCGTGACAGTGGGCCGATTTTCGTGAGCGATGGGCGCGATAGCGTCGCCGGCGTGCATTGGCGCTTTAATGCGTGGGGAAACAAATATCTCGGGTTTGATGAAGATGCGGCGCTCGGACAACGGGTGATCGAGGCGCTGGACATGCGCCGCTACGAAGGTCCGATGGTGCTCGAAGGTGGGTCGGTTTGCGTCGATGGAGACGGGACGTTGCTCACAACCGAGCAATGCCTGCTCAATCCAAACCGGAACCCGAATCTCGACCGGCAGCAGATCGAGGAGCGGCTCGCGCTTTATTTCGGCGTGACAAAAGTCATTTGGCTCGGCGAGGGGCTGGAGGACGACGAAACCGACGGTCACGTCGATAACGTCGCCTGCTTTGCGGGGCCGGGACGCGTGCTTGTTTACGGCGCGCGCGAGAAAGGTGGATTGAACGAGCGCGTGATGCGAGACAACATTGCGCGGCTTAAGAGTGCGCGCGACGCGCGGGGACGGCCGTTCGAGATCATAGAGTTGCCCGAACCGGCGCGACGCGCGCGGCACGATGGGCGCAGGCTCGACATGAGCTACATCAATTTTGCCTTCGCCAATTATGGGATCGTGATGCCATCGTTCGATGATCCGATGGATGCGGTCGCAGCCGAGATCATGGAAAAGACGTTTGCGGACCGGCGGATCGTGCAGGTTCCGTCGCTCGATATCGTCGAGGGCGGCGGCGGTATTCACTGCATCACACAGCAACAGCCGGCGGGGCAGGCGCTCCCACCGGAAAGGCATATGAGATGAGACAAGTCACGCTTGCCGCGACGCAGATGGCCTGCGGGCCGGATCGGGCGGCTAACGTCGCGAACGCGAAGCGGTTGGTGCGTGAGGCCAAAGGCCAAGGCGCGCAGGTGATCTTGATTCAAGAACTCTTCGACGCGCCTTATTTCTGCAAAGACCAATCAGCGAAGCACTTCGCGCTTGCGCAGCCTTACGAGAACAACGCGTTGATCGGCGAGTTCTCTGCGCTTGCGAAAGAGCTGTCGGTTGTGCTGCCGCTCTCATTCTTCGAGAGGGCGAACAACGCACATTTCAATTCGTTGGCGATGGTCGATGCAGACGGGTCTGTGCTCGGGCTCTATCGCAAGTCGCACATTCCGGACGGGCCGGGGTACCAAGAGAAGTTCTATTTCAATCCTGGTGATACGGGGTTCAAGGTTTGGCCCACCCGCTACGGGAAGATCGGCGCCGCGATTTGTTGGGATCAGTGGTTTCCGGAGGGTGCACGCGCGATGGCGCTGATGGGGGCGGAGATCCTTTGCTATCCGACTGCGATCGGGACGGAGCCGCCGCCCGCGTCGCTTGTCGACTCGTCGGGGCATTGGCGGCGCGTGATGCAGGGGCATGCCGGCGCGAACTATGTGCCTCTCATCGCATCTAACAGGATCGGACGCGAGGTCGGCGAGACGTGCGAGATCACGTTCTACGGCACGTCGTTCATTGCGGGGCCGACGGGCGAGATTCTAGCCGACGCCGGTCGCGACAAGGAGGCGGTGGTCACCGCCACGGTCGATCTCGATGCGGTCGCGGCAGCGCGCAATTCGTGGGGCCTGTTCCGCGACAGGCGGCCGGAGCTTTATGGACCGCTGATGTCGCTCGATGGGAAGGCCTAGAGCGAACGGCCTTTCTTGATCGCGCTTGAGCCGAATTTTTCGCGCACCTTATCCATTGCGCGCTCGGCGGCGTCACGGCGTGCGCCGGATTGATCGAACAGATCGGCTTCGTCGGTCTTTGCGACTGGCACGAGATCTGCGAGGCCGATGCCAATCAAGCGGTAGCGCTTGCCTTTCGTCTCGGTCCTCAGAAGGTCGCTGCCGGTTTCGAACAGGCGACGGGCGAGTTGGGTGGGGCGGTCCAACGTGTGGCGGCGGGTGATGATCTTGAAGTCTGCGGTTTTCAGCTTCAGTTGTACGACGTTGCCGCCGAGTTCCGCTGCTTTGGCCCTGGCCGACACTTTTTCGCAAAGCGCCCAGAGAATGCGCGTGAGTTGATCGGCGTTAGCGATGTCGTGTTCGAACGTCGTTTCGGCTGAGATGCCTTTGGCGGGAGAACGTGGCTCGACGACACGCGTGTCGTCGGCGTTCGAGAGGCGCCACAGCCAAAGGCCGCTCGCGCCGAAATGGGCGCCTAGTTCCTTGGGGTTGCGGCGCCGGACGTCGCCAATCGTGAAGATGCCGTCTCGCGAGAGAGACGCAGCGAACGCCTTGCCAACGCCCGGCAGCAATGTCACGGAGCGCGTGTCGAGGAAGGTAACGGCCTCTGCCTTGCCAATGACCGAGAAGCCACGCGGCTTGTCGAGGTCTGAAGCGACTTTCGCCAGAAACTTGTTGAAGCTGAGGCCGACGGAAACTGTGATCGAGAGCTCGGCCTCTACACGCCGCGCCAGCCGAGCGAGGGTTTGCGCGGGCGAGCATTTGTGCAAGCGCTCGGTACCGGCGAGGTCGAGAAACGCTTCGTCGAGCGAGAGCGGTTCGACGAGCGGCGTTGTCTCCAGCATGAGTTGGTGGACCTCGCGGCCGACGCTCACGTATTTCTGCATGTTCGGATGAACGACGACGGCGTTCGGGCAGGCGGCCAGCGCTTTGAACATCGGCATTGCCGATTTCACGCCAAATGTGCGCGCGATGTAGCACGCGGCCGAGACGACACCGCGCTTACCGCCACCGACGATGACGGGCTTGTCGGCGATCGCGGGGTTGTCGCGCTTTTCGATCGTCGCGTAGAACGCGTCGCAGTCGATGTGGGCCATCGAGAGGTTGGCGATCTCGTCATGGCTCACGAGCCGCGGGCTTTTGCATGATCGGCAACGGCGGGCGCCGTCGCCGGTCAGTTCAAAGCAATCGCGGCAGAGCGTGCTCATTCGATCACGGAGGCTATCCATTGGGCTGCCGAGGGCCAGTCGTCGATGCGGCGGTGCGCGTCGACCGCGGGCGGTAACAATTTCGCAAGTCGCGGATCGGCTATGAAATGCAGGCGGTGGACCTGCGGGGTTTCGGCTGCGACTGAGGTCAGATTTGGTGGGAGGTCGTCGATGAAGACCACGGACTGTCTGAAATCGCCCAGCAGCTCCTTAACGACCGGGCCCTTCGGTCCTTTTCCAGCGATGACGGGATAGTCCATGCCGTGCTCGATCAGGTTCTCGACTCGCGCATCGCGTGAGGTTTCGGGCAGATTGGAGAGGATCACGATTTGCGCCCGCTTGCTGAGGTGCCGCAACGCTTCCGCGGCGCCGTCGACAGGCTGCAGATGGCGCGTGTCGCTAGCGAAGAAATCGCCGATGAGTTTCGTGACGGCGTCGTCGGCCACTGCTTCACGCGTGCTCTGGTGTTTGACGTTGCCGTGGATGCGGAACGACGTGAGGTCGAGGTAGCAGCCGTTGCGCTCAAGGAAGCCTTCTAGACCGACCAGGAAGCGCAGCAGCACTTCATCGGCGTCGCAGATGATGAGCGGGCGCGCCGGATCCAGCTTCACCATGCGCTGGAACCGTGCGGGTCTATGACGGCGCAGGCAGTCAGCAAAGCGCCGGGTTTTAGCCCTTCGGACTCGGAGAATTCCTTGGCCAACGATTCGTCGGCGGCGACAAAGCCAAGCACGGCCGCTAGAATCGCCTTATCATCGAGCGCCGCAAGTAATTCGTCAGGCGCGAGGCCGCTTGCGGTTAAGAATCGCTGAAGTTCATCAGGGCGTCCGGACAGGAATGTTAAAGCACGTTCAGACATTTCGAAGGCCATCTGGCGTTTCATTGGGTTTCGCGTTCCATCATGCACGTTTGAGTAGCACTTATGCCCGCGGTTTGTTTGCGCTTGGGCAAAGCTTATTTAACATTATTCGGATGAAATATGACCCGCAAGAAAGGCAGATCGCGCGTTCGTGCGACAGCTGCCGGAAAACAAGATTGGGGGCTCAAGAGCCTTCGTTCGGAGACGCACATGGACGCCAGAGCGAAGACCGTTCTGATTGTGGAAGACAACGAGCTCAATATGAAGCTCTTCCACGATCTGCTGGACGCACACGGCTACAAGACAATTCAGACGCGGGACGGGCTCGAGGCCTTGGACCTTGCGCGCAAACACGTGCCCGACCTGATCCTCATGGACATTCAGTTGCCAGAGGTCTCGGGTCTCGAGGTCACGAAGTGGCTGAAGGAAGATGCCGGGTTGAAGAAAATCCCGGTCATCGCCGTCACCGCATTCGCGATGAAGGGCGACGAAGAGAAAATCCGCCAGGGTGGTTGCGAGGCTTACATCTCGAAACCGATCTCGGTGATGCATTTCCTCGAAACCATCCGCCGGTTCCTGGCTTAAGGCATTCGGCACATGACCGCCCGCGTTCTCGTCGTCGACGACATTCCGGCTAACGTCAAGCTGCTCGAAGCAAAGCTTGGCGCGGAGTATTTCGACGTCGTGACGGCCGGTTCTGGTCCCGAGGCGCTCGCACTTCTCAACAACGACAAGCCAGATATCATTCTGCTCGATGTCATGATGCCGGGCATGGACGGGTTCGAGGTCTGCCGGCGCATCAAGGGCAACCCTGCGACTTCGCATCTACCTGTCGTTATGGTGACGGCGCTCGACCAAGTGTCGGACCGGGTGCAGGGGTTGGAGGCTGGGGCCGACGATTTTCTGACCAAGCCGGTGAACGACGTTGCGTTGTTCGCGCGCGTTCGCAGTTTGGTGCGCATCAAAACGATGGTGGACGAGCTTCGATTGCGCCAAGCGACCGGCGAGAGCATGGGACTTGTCGACCAAGACGAAAGCGCACTCACGAACGCGATTTCGCGCGGCCGCATCCTTGTTGTCGAAGACCGCGAGCAGAGTGCGCAACGGATCGTCGAGACACTGTCGAACCACGAAGTCGAGGTCGTGCCCCAGACGACGGAAGCGATCGTGCGGGTCAAAAGCGGCGACTACGATCTCGTCATCGCTAGCCTTGCGCTCGACAAGCAGGATGGACTTCGTTTTTGTGCGACACTGCGCAGCTTGGATGCGACACGGCAGACGCCGATCCTGACAATCGTGGACGAAGGCGACTTGAAGCGCCTTGTGCGCGCGCTCGACATTGGGATCAACGACTACTTGATGCGTCCGGTGGAGCGCAGCGAACTCGTCGCGCGTGTCACGACGCAACTTCGCCGCAAGCGCTATACGGATAGGTTGAAGCACTCGCTGCAGCTGTCGCTTGAGATGGCGATCACGGATCAGCTGACCGGCTTGTTCAACCGGCGTTACATGTCACGCCATTTGAGCACGCTGATCGCCAATACAGGAAAGACCGGCAAGCCCGTGTCGTTCCTGATCATGGATATCGACTACTTCAAGCAGGTCAACGACACGCACGGGCACGACGTGGGCGATGAAGTCCTGCGCGAATTCGCGCTACGCATTTCGGCCAATGTGCGCGGGATCGATCTCGCCTGCCGCTATGGCGGCGAGGAGTTCGTGGTCGTGATGCCGGACACGGATACGACCTTTGCCTACATGGTCGCCGAGCGCTTGCGCCAGGCGGTCGCGGACGCGCCATTCCACGTCGGCGTTGAGCCGGGGCAGCTGCCGATCACAATTTCGATTGGGGTCACCACCAGCGAGGCATCGGACACGGCCGAGGCGCTGCTCAAACGCGCCGACAAGGCGCTCTACCGTGCGAAGCGCGATGGCCGTAATCGCGTCGTTGCAGATGCGGCCTAGCCACAAAATGAAAAGGGCGCTGTTCGCGCCCCGTTTCGACGTCAGCCTTGGGTGGCTGCTTACTTGATCTTGCCTTCGACGTATTCAACGTGTTTGCGCACGATCGGGTCGTACTTGTTCACCTTGAACTTGTCCGTCATGGTGCGCGAGTTCTTCTTCGCCACATAGAAGTGGCCGGTGCCGGCAGATGAATTCAACCGGATTTTGATCGTGGTGGGCTTCGCCATGGGTCAAGCTTTCAGTCGCGTTCGAAGAGTGCCGGAAGCTACTGATCCGCGCGGGCAAGTCAACCCGGTGTAGGGCGCGGAATGGTCGCGGCCCGGACTGCAATGACGACCACCAGAGCCGCAGAAATCAGCGCCAAAACGACGGGGAGCCCGTGCGGGTTCCACAGGTCCATGCCAACGCCGCCAAGCGTCGGGCCGACCATTACGCCAGCCGCGTACAGGATGGCGAAGGCGGCGTTGGCGGCTGCCAGTTCGCCGCCTTTGAAGGTTGAACCCAGATGGGCCAAGCCCACGGCGTAGAGGCCCGCGATGAAGCCGCCCCAGACGAAGATCAGTGCAAGCGCGGGGAGGCCAGCTCCATTTGTCAGCGGCAGCAGGCAGGCCCCCACGACGCCCACCATGCCGCAAAGGATCATCACCCAACGGCGGTCGACCTTGTCGGCTAGCCAGCCCAAGAATGGCACCAGGAGCATATTGCCAAGCCCCAAGGCCGCGACAAGCAATGTCGCCTCCTTTTCTGCCGATCCGAGGCGTACGGCGTAGACGGTCAAGAAGGCGCCGGCGCAGGCCTCGATCGCGCCGTAGCCGAGGCCTGCCGCGGCGGCGGATGGCGAACGTAGGACGAAACCGAACATCGCGCGGGCTGGGGCATGTTCGACCGCCGGCACAAGGCGACGCGCCGCGAGCAGTGGAGCCATCGCGAGCAGCATCGCTGCAGCCCCGGCAAGGAACGGTGCCCAACCGGTCGTTCCCAGGCTTTGGATGATAATCGGTCCTAGCGCGAAACCGGCCGAGAAAATCGAAGCGTAAATGGCGACTAGGCGGCCGCGTATGTTGTCGGTCGCGATTTGGTTGATCCAAACTTCGCTCACGATGAAGAGGCCCTGCAAGGCGCTGTTCAAAACGAAGCGCAACATGAACCAAATGGCGAGGACGTTCGTGGCGCGAAAGCTAACAAGCGCGGCCGCCGCGACGACATAGCAGATGGCGAGAAATCTGACCGTCCCGAGGCGAGCTGCGAGCGCCGGCACGAACGGCGAGATGATTATCATTGCGAGGGCGCCGAAGGTCGCATTGGCGCCGTTGAGGGTCGCTGAGACGCCATTGCGCTCCATAATCAGCGAGAGCAGTGGTAGCGACAGGCCCATGCCCACGCCGTTTGCGAATACGCAGGCGTAAATGGCGCCAAGACTTAGGCGGCGTTCGCGCGCGTTCAAGTTTGCAGTGTCAGCCATGCGCCTTGGCGAGTGGCTTGTTGCGCCGGTAACGGAAGAACGGTGCGTCGCGCACGGCACCCGCTTCGACAGCTGTAAGTTCGCTTAGAATAAACTTGGTCACGTCGACGGCCGGGAGCGTCTGGGCGTGATCCAGCGGGTACCAATCAAGGGCGGTGAGCTCGCCGTTACTTTTGATCTCACCTTCGGCTGCGTCGCCGTCGGCGAGAAAGAAACGGGCGTGGAAGCGCACCGGTGCAGAAGCTGGGGTTATCGCGCGACCGAGAAAGCGCAAGCGGTCGTGCGCCGGGGCGATGCCGCGGGCGGCAAACTCCGCCCAGGTTCCTTCACGCAGGCCGGCGTCGCCGCGTCCCGCGACGATTAAGCCGGTTTCTTCGTATGTCTCACGTATTGCGGCGGTCGCGAGGCCGCGTGCGAGCGACGGCGTGCAGCCGCCACGCTCGCACAGTTCGTTGAGTGCCTGCGCAGAGAGGTGCGCGCTTGGAGCGACCGCGACATCGCTTTTGTCGAGGCGGCCACCCGGGAACACGTAAGCCTCGGGGAAGACCGCTTTCGCGGAGCGGCGTCCCATGAGGATCTGCGTGACGCCGCCCCGGCGCCTGACAAGCACAAGCGATGCGGCGTGGCGCGGTTTTACGGGGCGTTCGGTCATACGCCTTTCAAGCATGCGCCAGGCGTCGAAGGCAAACGGCCCGGGATTTCCGGCGTGCGTCGCGAAGATTTATGCGGACGTGGCTGGGATCACCGGCTGTGCGCCTTCGTCGCTCAAAAGTACGAGCATCATATTCGAGACGAGCGTTGCCTTCTGTGCCGAGGTCATGTCGGTGATGCCTTCGCTCTGAAACCGATCGAGCGCCATGCGAACCATGCCGATCGCGCCGTCGACCATCTTTTCGCGGGCCTGGATGAGTGCTTCGGCCTGCTGACGGCGAAGCATGATCGAAGCGATTTCCGGCGCATACGCGAGATGCGTGATGCGCATCTCAAGAATTTCGATGCCGGCGACATTTACCGAGCGTTGGAGCGATTCTTTCAGCAAGTCGGATACGGCTGCCGTATTGCCGCGGAGCGAAACATGCTCGTCCTTTGTGGCGTCGTAGGGATGCGTCGAGACGACATCGCGCAGCGCCATTTCGCACTGTGTCTTGATGTAGGTTTCGAAATCGTCGACGTCGTAGACGGCTTGGGCGGTGTCCCTGATGAGCCAAACGACGACGGCGGCGACATCAATCGGGTTGCCCACCTTGTCGTTTACCTTGAGCGTCGGTGTCGTGAAGTTGCGTACGCGGAGCGAGAGCTTTTGCTTAGCGTAGAAAGGATTGACCCAGTGGAAGCCGTCACGGCGCACTGTGCCGACGTAACGACCGAACAGGGTGAGTACCGCCGACTCATTCGGCTTCAGCACGAGAAAGCCGACCGAACAGAAAACGGCCAGAACGACCAGAGGGGCGCCGACAATCGGCACGCGCATCAACACGATGCCGGCAAGGAACGTCAGCAACAGAACGACCAGCATCAACCAACCCGACGTGGTGTTCGTAAGCAGGTTCTCTTTCGAGGGAATCGCGAGCTTTGAATCCGACATTCCAGTTCCTCCCCGTATGGGCCACCAGACTCGGGGCCTGGCTTTGCGCAGTATATTGGGTGGTTAAGGCGGTTCTGCGAGGGCTTGAGACACAAATCTGGCGGGCACGGGTAGTGCAAGCTTGTCAGCGGGCTACGCCAATATGTCCCGGGTCAATACATGACGGTTCCTCCTTTGGTTAAGCGCAAAGCGATAGCGGTGCTCATCGGTTTTGCGTCCGGCGCGGTGTTGTGGTTGCTCGCCGCGCAGATTTACGCGAAGGCGAGCAATGATGAAGGGATCAGCGTCGACGGCTGCGCGAAGAGCATCGGCATGGACCCGATGGAGTGCGTCTGAGGCCCGTCAGATGCAGACGCTGGCGAGCGGCGGCATGCCGTTGAACGCGACTGACGAGTAGGTCGTCGTGTAAGCGCCGGTCGATAGGATCAGGACCTTGTCGCCCGCTTTCAGTGCCTTCGGCAGACGGTAGTCCGTCTTTTCATACAAGATATCGGCGCTGTCGCAGGTGGGGCCCGCGAGAACGACCGGCATGGTTTCGCCGCCGTCGTGCGCCGTCAGTACGCGGTACTTGATTGCCTCATCCATCGTTTCGGCGAGGCCGTGGAACTTGCCGACGTCGAGGTAAACCCAGCGGCGTTCGTCCGCGCCACCCTTGTGCGACACGAGGACGACTTCGCTGGTGATCACGCCGGCGTCGCCGACGATGTAGCGGCCGGGTTCGACAATCAATTCGGGCGCGTTCGCGCCGAAGTGACGCTTCAGGGCGGTGCGGATCGCGCGGCCGTAGGACGAGATCGGGGGCACGTCGTTGCGATAGCGCGAGGGGAACCCGCCGCCGACATTGATCATGCGCAGCTGCACGCCTTTCGCGGCGACTGCTTTGAACAGGCGCGCTGCCTCAGCGACCGCCTTGTCGAATTGGGCGAGGTCTGTCTGTTGCGAGCCGACGTGGAACGACACACCGTAAGCGTCGAGGTCGAGGGCCTTCGCGCGCACGAGCAGGTCGGCCGCCATGGCCGTTTCGCAGCCGAACTTGCGCGACAGCGGCCACTCGGCACCGGCGCAGTCGACGAGGATGCGGCAGAACACTTTGGCGCCGGGCGCTGACGCTGCCAGCTTTTCCAGCTCTTCCTCGCTGTCGAAGGCAAAAAGGCGGATACAGCGCGCGTAGGCGGCGGCGATGTCGCTTTGCTTCTTAATCGTGTTGCCGAACGAGATGCGCTCCGGCGCCACGCCGTGCTTCAGGCAGAGATCGATCTCGCCGAGACTCGCCGTGTCGAAATTGGAACCCTGGGCGCTCAATCGGGCGACGATTTCGTCGGCCGGATTCGCCTTCACGGCGTAGAAGACGTTGGCTTCGGGGAGCGCGCGGACAAGGCCTTCGTAGTGGTGCGCAACCAGGTCAACGTCGACGACGAGGCAGGGCGAGGGGAGTGTTGCCGTCTCCAAGAAGCGGGCGATTCGGGGCGACAGGCCGCCACGTTCCGCCGGCAAGCTTCGGGCGCGCGGCGTCGCTGGCGCTTGCACAGCGCGGTCGTCGGCCAGATCTTGGGAATCAAATTGACGCTTGCGGGCTTTCACGCCCCGGTTGGTCAGCATCGTCAACATCCTTAAAGACCCGGCTCTAAACCGGCTTGATCAAAAAGGACGCCACCGTCGTTGCATAAACCACCAAGGGCCAGCGGCACGTGCGTTACGCGTCGTTAGGGGGAGAGCAGATAATCGTTGTTGACTCGGATTGCAAGAGTCCGTTCGGCCGCACTGGGGAAAGTTCAGCGGCGGCGGTCGCGCCGCTGGAAGCTCTTCTTCGCTCCTCGTGCGCGTGTCGGCGAGCCGGGCTTGCCGCCTTCGACGAGGTCGAAGCGCAAGCCGCCGGTGAGCGGCGTCGCCTCTTCCAAGCGCACCCGCACTGTGTCGCCGAGACGGAAAGTCAGGCCGGTTTTTTCGCCGATCAGCGCGTGCGTTCGTTCGTCGTGGTGGAAGAACTCCGTGCCGAGCGAGCGGATCGGAAGGAGGCCGTCGGCGCCGGTTTCGGCCAGGCGGATGAAGAGGCCGAAGCGGGTGACGCCCGATATTTTGCCGGCGAACTCGGCGCCCAGGCGGTTCGACATGTAGGCCGCGATGTAGCGGTCGGTCGAGTCGCGCTCGGCCGCCATGGCGCGGCGCTCGAACGAGGAAATGTCCTCTGCCGTCTTCTCCATGTTGTCGATTTCGCTATCGGTCAGGCCGCCCGCACCCAGGTTGAACGCCCGGACCAAGGCCCGATGGACGATCAGGTCGGCGTAGCGGCGGATCGGCGAGGTGAAGTGGGCATAGCGGCGAAGCGCCAGGCCGAAGTGGCCGATGTTGTCGGGGTTGTACTCGGCCTGGCTCATGGAGCGGAGCATCACCACGTTCACGAGGTCCGCGTTCGGCGTCTTTGATGCCATCTCCAGGATGCGGTTCAGCATCGCCGTCGTGACGGTCTGTTTGTTGGGCAAGTTGATGTTCAGCGTGCCCAGGAAGTCGGTGAGTGCCGTCAGCTTTTCGTCGGAGGGCGGTGCGTGGACGCGGAACACCAGCGGCACGCGTTTGGCCTCCAGCGCTTCGGCCGCCGCGACGTTCGCCTGGATCATGAACTCTTCGATCAGCTTGTGGGCGTCGAAGCGTGCTCTGAGCCCGATCGTTTTCACGCGTCCGGTTTCGTCGAGTTCGATTTTGTGTTCGGGAAGGTCAAGATCGATGGGGCCACGCTTTGTGCGCGCCTTCACGAGCGTTCGGTAACAGGCTTCGAGCGGCTTTAGGATGGGTTGGAGCAGCGGTCCAGTTTTGTCGTTCGGGTTGCCGTCGAGCGCGTCTTGCACTTCGTTGTAGGAGAGTCGCGCGGCCGAACGCATCAACGCACGCTCGAAGCGATGACGCTTCAGCTTGCCTTGCGCGTCGAACGTTAGGTGACAAGCAATGATACCGCGGTCGACCTTTTCCTTCAGCGAACAGAGGTCGGCGGAAAGCTGCTCGGGCAGCATCGGCACGACGCGATCGGGGAAGTAGACCGAGTTGCCGCGGCGGAGCGCTTCGCGGTCGAGCGCCGAGTTCGGCCTCACGTAGTACGACACGTCGGCGATCGCGACGATCGCTTGGAAGCCGCCTTTGTTCTCGGGGTCATCGTCGGGTGCGGCCCACACCGCGTCGTCGTGATCGCGCGCATCAGGCGGGTCGATTGTGACGAGTGGTACCTTGCGCAGGTCTACGCGGCCCCCTTCGAGCGTTGCTGGTTTCGCGCGTTCGGCTTCGTCGATGACCGACGACGGGAAATCGACTGGGATGCCGTGGGTGTGGACGGCGATCAGGCTGATCGCTTTCGGCTCGCTCATGCGGCCCAGGCATTCCGTGACGCGCGCCTTGGGTTGGCCGAGGTCGCGGCCGGAGAGCGCTTCGACGACGACGAGTTCGCCATCGGTTGCGTTGCCGGTGTCGCCGTCGGCGACCAGGAACGTGTTGCGTGCTTTACGGTCGACCGGTTCCACGCGGCCGCCGCGGCCCAGCTTGCGGAAGACGCCCAGCGTTTTCTGCGCGCCGAGGCCGAGGCGCTTCATGATGCGCGCGTCGTATCCGTCTTTCGTCGCTTTCAGGCGTGCGAGGAAGCGTTCGCCGACGCCTAGGGCGCGGCCGGTCGCTTCCGTACCGGGAGCGAGAACGATCTTTGGCGGCTCCGCGTCGCTGTCCCAGCGTGCGGGGCGGCAGATCAATTCGCCATCGGCATCTTGCTCGATGACTTCGACGACAGTGACCTCGGGGAGGTCGCCGGTGCGGATGAATGTCTTGCGGGGACCGCGCTTGACGTCGCCCGCGTCGTCGAGATCGCGCAACAAGCGCTTCAAGGCGATCTTGTCGCCGCCCTTCACATCGAAATGGCGGGCGAGATCTCGTTTTGTGGCTGCCGGATGTTCACTGAGGTAGGCCAGTAGATCTTCGCGCGTCGGAATTGGTCCGCGTTTTTGAGGCTCACGCGGTTCGCGCTTCTTCTTGTTATTCACGTCTCTTCTAATACTTTCTTTTTGCTTGGCGCTTTTTTCGGCGCCGTTGGTTTTGCTTTCGCGTCGGCCTTTGCAGCCTTCGCGGGTTTGGCGTCGGCTTTCGCCTCGCCATTCGGTTTCGCCGCTTTGGCTGGGGCTTTCGCTTTCGCCTTCTTTTTCTTCTTCTTGCCGCCGCCCATTTCGGCGCGGGCGCGCAAGAGTTCGACAGCTTCTTCGAGCGTCAGGGCCAGCGGGTCGCCGCCCTTCGGCACGTTCGCGTTCGTCTCGCCGTCGGTGATGTAGGGTCCATAACGACCGCTCATCACTTTGACGACCGCCTTCGATTCCGGATGAGCGCCCAGTTCTTTGAGTGCCTTCGGTTCGTTGAAGCGGCGTTTCGGGTTCGCGGCCTTTTCGGCAAGCACGGTCACGGCGTGATTGAGGCCGATCGTGAACACGTCTTCCTCGTTCTCGAGGTTCGCGTACATGCCGTCGTGCAGAATGTAAGGTCCAAAGCGGCCGAAGTTGGCCACGATCGGTTTGCTGGTTTCCGGATGCAGGCCCACTTCACGTGGGAGCGAGAGAAGGCGCAGCGCCTGTTCCAGCGTGATCGTGTTGCGATCGACGCCTTTTGGCAGGCCCGCGCGTTTCGGTTTCTCGGCGTCCTTTTCTTTGCTCGTTTCACCGAGTTGCAGATAAGGACCGAAGCGGCCGGCGCGGAGCGTGACGCTCAAGCCCGTTTCCGGGTCGACGCCAAGTGCCTTTGTCTCCATCGCTTCGCCGCCACCACTGGTGGCGAGCGGGCGCGTGTAACTGCACTTGTCTTCGCCTTCGCCCTTGTAGTTCGAGCAGCCGATGAAGGCGCCGAACTTGCCGAGGCGCAGGCCCAGTGTTCCGTTTGCGCACATTTTGCACTTGCGCGGATCGCTGCCGTCGGCGTTCGGCGGGAATATGTGGTCGCCCAAGACCTCGTTCAAGGTGTCGAGCACTTGCGTGATGCGCAGGTCGCCGATGTCTTTGATCGCGGCGTT
>JANLXP010000918.1:0-5219 GCA_031365165.1 Alphaproteobacteria bacterium | reverse complement strand
AGCGGCGCGCCCGCGAGCGCCATGTCGCCGACCAGATCGAGCAGCTTGTGGCGCACGAACTCGTCCGCATAGCGCAGACCGTCTTCATTCATGATCCGCCCGCCATCGAGCACGATCGAATTGGACAGCGAGCCGCCAAGCGCCAGGCCGTTCTTTTGCAGATACTCAACCTCATGCCGGAAGCCGAACGTACGCGCGCGCGCAAGTTCCGCCTTGAACGACGGCGTGTCGAGGTCGAACGAATAAAATTGACGGTCGATGACCGGGCAGTTCTCGAACGAAATCTCGAGGTCTGCCGAAAAACCAATGCCGGGCCGAAGCTCGGCGTACTTGTCGCCGTCTTCAACGCGCACGGTTTCACGCACGCGGATTGCACGCACAGGCTCACCTTGAGCGACGACGCCGGCGCACTCCAGCAGAAAGACGAACGGCGCAGCGCTTCCGTCCATGATCGGAACTTCAGCGGCGTCGATTTCGATGATGACGTTCGTGATTTCGAGACCAACGATCGCCGCCATCAAGTGCTCGATCGTATGAACCTTCACGCCGTAAGCGTTGCCGATTGTGGTGCCGAGCTTTGTGTCGGTGACGCGGTCGAAACGGGCGGGAACAACGCCCGCAACACCGAGATGATCCGTCCGTCGGAAAATGATGCCCGTACCTTCGGGCGCCGGCAGCAACGTAAGCGTGGAAAGAATCCCGGTGTGAACGCCAACGCCTTGGCAAACCATCCGGTTCTTAATCGTCTTTTGAAGCGCCATGCCCCTCACCAAATCCAGTCTTGCTGTCTACCGACGCGGCCGCCCAGAACGGGCAAAAAGACACTCAACGACCGCGACAATCGCCACGGGGCGCAACCGGAAAGGCCGTCCCCACGGCTTGCAGACAGCACCGGCTCCCCTCAAAGTCGGCACTACCCCTGATGACCACTCGCCCGGGTGTTGTATGGTGAACCCAGTTCCCGGACAGATGGCTCCATCGCCACAAAAACTCTACCAGTGTGCCCGAATCGCTCTAAATGACTTGTTGTTTCGATTTATTACCGCAGAAATCCGACATAAATCGGCCCTTCGTAACTGCAGCATAAACCACAGGGCGCGCGCGTTTCCGCGGGTTTCGCACTGCAGCGATTCTGCCTTCCATGGTGTGGATGTGAAACGGTCCTCTCAATGACGAGAGGGCCGCAAAATCGAGGCGTTTTGGGTGGGTGCTAGTTCACCTGGCGCCGCAGGAACGCCGGAATATCAAGCTGATCGTCGACCGGAGCGCTGTGCTCGTCGTTGCGGACCCGGGCAGCCTGCTGCGCCCGCGTCTGAAGCGAACGTGTTTCGCCTGGCTGGGCAGGCTCATGCGAAAGTCGCATCGCGGCAGGATTGGCACGTTGCACCAGCGGCTTTTTCGGTGCGCTACCACCGATTGTGATGCCAAACATCGAGAACCCGCCCGTCTTCTTGGGTTCGCTTTGGAATTGCGACGGTAGCGGCGGCAAAGGCTGCCGAACGCGTGTGTATTCGCGCACCGGCAGGTCACGTTGTTCAGCAGGCACGGACTCGATGATCGCCGTCTCATAGACATGCGTCTCGACCGCGGCGCGGCTACGCTGATCGATGTCGCGCGCCTCTTCGATGGCAAGGCCGGACTGCACGATTTCATGTTGCATCGTGTGCACCGGATGAACCGGCGCAGACGCGCTGGCAGACATTAGCGCAGCAGCGGCGGCAGCCGGCGCACGGCGCGGCTCAGATTTAGCTTCCGGCGCGCGCACGACAACCGTTGCGGTTCGCGCAGGTATTGCCTGCGCTTTCGCTTCGATGGCGATGCCGGTCGCGACGACGGATACGCGCATCTTGCCGCTCATGCGTTCGTCGAACGTGGAACCGACGATGATGTTCGCTTCCGGATCGACCTCGGCGCGGATCTTGTTCGCGGCCTCGTCGACTTCGTAGAGCGTTAAATCCATGCCGCCCGTGATATTGATCAGAACCCCGCGTGCACCCTTCATCGACGTATGGTCGAGCAGCGGGTTGGAAATCGCGGCCTCCGCCGCTTCGATCGCCCGCCGTTCGCCCTCGGCCTCTCCCATGCCCATCATAGCCGTGCCCATCTCGCGCATCACCGTACGCACGTCGGCAAAGTCGAGATTGATGAGGCCGGGCATGACCATCAGGTCGGTCACGCCGCGCACACCAGCGTAGAGCACTTCGTCCGCCATCTCGAATGCCTTGGCAAACGTCGTCTTCTCGTTGGCACTCCGGAAAAGATTTTGGTTCGGCACGACGATCAGGGTATCGACGAACTCCTTGAGCTTCTCGATCCCTTCTTCGGCGATACGCAGACGGCGTTGACCCTCGAAGGAAAACGGCTTCGTCACCACGCCGACGGTGAGCACACCCATTTCGCGTGCGATCTTCGCAATGACCGGCGCGGCACCCGTGCCGGTGCCGCCACCCATACCCGCCGTGATGAAAACCATGTGCGCTTGGTCGAGTACGGCCTTGATTTCATCGCCGCTCTCTTCCGCGGCCGCGTACCCGATATCCGGCCGCGATCCCGCGCCCAAGCCCTGCGTGAGCTTGCCGCCAAGTTGAATGCAATGATTGGCCTTCGAGTGCACGAGCGCCTGCGCGTCCGTGTTCGCGACGATGAACTCGACGCCTTCGAGTTCCGACGCCACCATGTTGTTGACGGCGTTGCCGCCGGCACCGCCCACCCCAAACACAAGAATGCGGGGCTTCAGTTCCGTAAAATCAGGCGCTTTGAGATTGTTGATGGCCATCGCTCATTCTCCATGCGTGACCTTCCCAATCAAAACACCACACCAGTCGCGCGTTTCGCGCTTGTTCTTCTAGTCTTGCGCCAGCAGGAGTTAAAAATTCTCTTTGAGCCAGCGGGTTAGCCCGCCGAGTCCCTGCGGAGCAGCACCATGAGTACCATAGGCAAGTTCCGGCGCATCGACATCGTCACGCGAAATTTTCACTTCGTTCGGCCGCTGTGACGCCCAAATCGCAAGTCCGGCGCAGCCCGCAAACGCAGGCCCGCTGGCCGCTTCGGCCAGTCCGCCTAACCGTACGGGCCGTCCAATTCGCACCTGCTTCGAGAGCACCCGCGCAGCTGTCTCGCGCGCGCCGTTCAACTGCGCAGCGCCGCCCGTCAACACGACGCGGCGTCCAGAAATCGATGAAAGTCCCGAGTCCGCCAACCGGTCCCGCACCAACTCGAACGTCTCTTCGATACGAGGTTGGATGATCCCGGTCAGGACGGAGCGCGAAATTTGGCTCTCACCCTCACCGTCGTCTTCGCCAAGGTGAGCAATTGTGATCAGGTCGCGGCCGTCGTTCGGCCCCGAAAAGGCGCTGCCATGCAGCGTCTTGATCCGCTCGGCATTGGCAAGCGAGGTTGAAAGCCCGCGGGCGATATCGCTCGTGACATGGCCGCCGCCGACAGGCAGCACGTCCGACAAAACCAAGTTCCCGTCGAAGAAAACTGCAATCGAGGTCGTTCCGCCGCCCATGTCGATGACGGTCGCCCCAAGCTCCATCTCGTCGGCAACCAGCGTTGCAAGACCTGCGGCATAGGACGTCACCGCCTTACCGGAAATGTCCAAATGGCACCGATCGATGCACGATTCCAGATTCCGGATCGGCCCGGAAGCAGCCGTCACGGCATGCATGGAAACGCCAAGCGTGTCACCGACCATGCCGCGCGGATTGCGAATGCCGCGGCTGCCGTCGATGGCAAAGCTTCCGGCCATGCAATGAATGATCTCGCGCTCCGGCGACGGTCCTTGCGCGCGGCCTGTTGCATAGGCCCGGCGCAGATCCTCTTCGCCGACCTCGTGGCCCGCGATCGAAACTTCCACGTTGATCGTACGGCTCTGCGGCTGGCCGCAGGAAATGCCGACAACGGCATCTTTCAGCGTAATTCCGGCCATCCGCTCGGCCTGCTCGACGGCGGCCCGGATGGAATTTTCGGCGGCGTTGATGTCGATAATGGTCGCACCGCGTACACCGCGGCTCGCGTGATGTCCGACGCCCAGCACTTTGAGCTGCGGCTCCCCGGTCTCGCGGCCGGCTACGATCTTGACGATGAAGCAGGCGACCTTGGAGGAGCCGACGTCGAGCGCAGCAACGATCCCGCCTTTGTGCGAGCGCTGTCCCTTCCCCGTCCGTCCCTTACCGATCCCAATGACCATCAAGTTTCCCTGCCACCAGCGGGCCGCGCCGGCGTAATCAACGGCGACCCGGGTGGCAGCTTGACGATGAAACGGTCCGGGTAGCGAAGATCGATCGCCGTAATATCCCGCGCGAGAATATTCTGCTCGCGTTCGAGCCGGACCAGCTCTGCCAAGGCCGCTTCCGCGCCTTCCTCAGGCAGACGTACCTCAACCGCGTTATCAAGCTGTAAATTCCAACGTCTTTCACCTACTCGCACGGCGATTTTCACACGTGACTTTAAGTTCGGTTGCGTTGCAACAAGCTTCAACAGCGACGCGACGGCCGTCTCGGCACCTTGCCCCACGACGAGCGGTAGAGATGCAAAGCGTGCGGGATCTTCACCCGCGATGGGATGCCCATCGATATCGATGACCGTCTTCGCGCCGTCCTTCTGCCAAACGGCAACCGGTGTGCGCTCAATGATGCGAACCACGATGCGATCGGGCCAAACCCGGCGAACTTCTGCCGATTTGACCCACGGCAGAGCTTCAATCCGCGCCCGCGCCTCGTCGACATCGACGTAAAGCATCAGATCGCCGCGCTTGATCCCAAGCATGCGCACGATCTCGCGCTGCGCGGTCTCATTACGGCCTTCCAGCGCCACCGCTTGAACGGTGAAACCGGCGCTCGCCATGGCGCCTTCGCCCGCGTCTTGCAGACCGGCGAGCGCTGACGACACATGCCCGCCGGAGAACAGCCCCGCAAACACCGTCACGAGAAAAAACACCCCGACTGCAAGACCCCAGACGAGGGTCCAGCGGGCGGCGCCTAGCGCGGAGGCGAGCCATCGGCTCGTAACGCTTTCATCCCTCCGGCCGCGCTTGGAACGCACGACGCGTGGTTTTCCCTTGGCCGGCGCCCGCTTTCGCTTTGGCGGCGGCGGTAGATCGTCGTCGTCCATGGATGAGCCGACTAACGATCGCATGATGCATCCTCGACCAGCCAACGGCACAAACTGCCGTAGGACATTCCTGTGTACGCTGCTTGCTCGGGCGCCAGCGACGT
>JANLXP010000916.1:0-1141 GCA_031365165.1 Alphaproteobacteria bacterium | reverse complement strand
GTGCCAGCCAAAAGTATGTTTGACAACGTGTGTGCGATCAGCGCCGCGGCCGTGAGGGCGGAAAGGATTGCCATGTTGTACCAAGCGACCGGTGCGTTCGTGAGTTCGTTCAAGCGAATGGCCGTGTAGCCCGCGACGCCGAAGGCGATCCAATAGGCGACCGAGACCAGCATAGCTGCGCCGCGCATACCTTGCCGCATCGGAACCAAGATCACGTAAGCGCCGAGAGTCCCTAAGCCGATCGAGGCGCCGCCGATGAGCTTCATCAGCGCGAAGTAGAGCGGGCGCACTTTTTCGTGTGCGTCAGGGGGCACAGCCGCGGCGTGGAACCAGAGCAGGTCGTTGACGTTTGCGTAGAGCAGGCCAAAGGCCACCAGAAAGGCGCTGACCGCCATGAACAGGATGACGCTCGTCCACTGCATTAGGTTCTGCCGGCGCATGGCTCTCAAGCCTCCAGGTGATGCGGGACTTTACCCGCGCCAACCTGGCGCCATCCAATGCTTGGCTTGCATGGATTTGATGGGAGCGGGCTGGGTGCCCGCTCTTTCTCAAGCTATTCCGCGGCGAGGCCAATCGGCGTGCGGCCTTGGCCGCCGTTCAGCTGCATCAGATATTTGATGCCTTCTTCGGCGATATCGTCGCCGATCATGCGGTCGCCTTCTTTATGCAGCTCCGCCATGTCGACAAAGGCGGCGTAGGTGCCGCGCGTGCGATCGGTGATGATACCCGCGTTCAGAAGCGTCTTTATGAGCACGCGGAAGATGCTGGTTGGGTCCTTCAGACGCTCGCGCACGCGGGCGCTTGTGAAGGCTTCGCGGAATGCCGATTGAGCCCATTCCCAATCAATGCCGAATTCGGCGTAGATCGGCTTCTTCTGTTCGGGGCTGCCGAGGTTGAACAGCAGGCCCTGAAACACCTGCGCCGCCCAATCCTCGATAAGGTTGCGCTCTTCTTCGGCGAGGTGCGGGATCGTACGGTCGGCCCAGATCTTGCCGAACTTGTGGTGGAAGGCTTCGTCTGTCATCACGAGTTGGCAGAGGCGCTTTAAGAGCGGGTCGTTGGTGTATTGATAGTTGGTCGCGAAGGCGCCCATCGCGAGGCCTTCGACCAGCATCTGCATACCGACGAGCTTCTTCCAAAC
>JANLXP010000903.1:0-3960 GCA_031365165.1 Alphaproteobacteria bacterium | reverse complement strand
CGAGGCTGTTTCCGGAGCGAAACACACGCGTGGTGGTCATAGTTATATCCCGATTGTATATACAATGAAGTATATACATCGGCGGAAGAATTTCAAGTCACTCCACCTGGAAGCAGAGGATATTTCTGTTGACAAGTTCATGATTTGTTCTATACTATTTCAACCCTCAAAATTCAATCAGCAGGTAACCCATGTCGTCACGGCAGGACCTGGCGCGCGTGCTCCGCCAAACGTTGCTCGCCGATGCTGAAAAGGTCCTGCGCCAATATCGCGAAAGCATGGCGCCGGCTGAAACACCGGCATCGTTCGCAAGTTCTCAAGCGCCGCGCACTGTCATCCCTCAATCGCCGCCCGAACCCGCGCCAACACCACCGCCGCTCCTAACCCGCGCCCGCACCTTCCTCGCGCACCACCTCGCCGAACCACCGGCGCTCCTCGACACGCTCATCCTCTGGTCGCTGCACACGCACGCGCATGCGCGTTTCGACGTGTCCCCGCGTCTCATTCTGCACGGCCGCGATCCGCGCGCCGATCATGCGCGCGCGTTGCGCGTGCTGCGCTGGCTGACGCCGTCGCCCCGTCTCGTCGCGCGCGCGACCGCCGCGAACGTGCTGGAGCTCGTCGCGCACGAAAGCCCGACGCTGCTGCTCGACGACGCGGCGAACGCCATCCATAGCCGGCGCGACATGCGCGCGCTGATCGCGGCCGGCGCGCACGCCGATGGCGCGCTGTTGAGTAAGCGCAAGAACAAGGAAGACGGCGCCGTCCGCAGCTGCGCGGCGCCGCTCGCGATCGCAACCGGCGTGAGCCCGCCGGAAGAAGTGCTGACCCACGCGATCGTGCTGCCGATGGCGCCCGCGTTGGAGCGCGAGGGCAGGGTGCGCGCACCGATCGCGGATCCGCCGGCGGAAGCGCTGGCGCTCCGCGAAGAATTCGAAGGCGTCGCCGCCCGCCTCGCTGCCACGAACGCGGCGCCAGCCGTCGCGCTGCCGCCGTTCCTCGACGCCGCCGCGCGCGAAACCTGGAGCCCGCTCTTCACGTTTGCGCACGAACTGGGGCCGGAGGCGGAGGCCGCCGCCCGCGCCGCTGCGAGCCAGTTCGCAAGTCCCGAACATCTGGAACCGCCCACCTCGGCGCGCGCGCTGCTGCGCGACATCCGCCGCATCGTCGGCATCGACGACGCGCATCCGTCGAGCACGCAGCTTGTCGAAGCGCTCACGCGCGAGCCGGACAGTCCGTGGCACGCCTGCGATTGGGGCGCGAAACTCACGCCGCGTGGGGTCGCCCAACGCCTCGCCCGCTTCGACGTGCGGCCTTGCATTATCTTTCCGCGGAACGCGCCGGCCTATCGCGGCTACAAGGCGGAGGCACTCCTTGTCGCCTTCGCGCGTTATCTGGCCGACCCCGTCGCGCGGGCATTGCTGAGGCGTGAACCATGACGTTGCAAACGCTTACCAAACGCATTTCAAACGGATTCCAAACGGCAAAAGCCGCAGAAATCAGCCGCGCAAACGCATCTAACGGATTCGTTTTTTCATCACGTTTGCAACCGTGCGTCGAAGGCGCCGCAGTTCAAGCCCTTGCACGCGAACAAACGCTCACTAAATCGAAGTCTAGCAACGACCCCAATAACGTCATGGCCGGGCTTGGCCCGTCCACCCAGTCGCGCACCCTTGTGCGCGTGAGAGATATGATAGCGGGGGCCGCGAAAGCGGAACGCAACTTATCTCTCTCCCGCGCCCCGCGCGGCCGCTGGGTGGCCGGCTCCAGCCCGGCCATGATAGCGACCACAACCCGATCGCCCGCATGCTCGAAGAAAGCAGATTTGTTTCCCGCAAAGGCGCAAAGCCGCAAAGAAGATTTGACCCTTCTGGGCGCGAAGCGCCTGTCGCGTATTGGAATGGCGCCTGCGGCGCCGGAGAAAATCTTTGCGGCTTTGCGCCTTTGCGGGAAACGATACAGCAGTTGCGCGAGGCCGCATGGGTTGAAGACGCGCACAACGCAATGATCTGAGAGACTAAACATGGACCCCGAAAAATTCACTGAACGCGCAAGAGCGTTTCTGCAAAACGCGCAAGGCCTAGCCCAACGTTCCGGGCATCAACGGCTCACGCCCGAACACTTGCTGAAAGTCCTGCTCGACGATGAGGAAGGCCTCGCGGCCGGCTTGATCAAACGCGCTGGCGGCGATCCTGTGCGCGCGCTCGAACAAACCGAAGCGGCCCTCGCCAAGCAACCGCGCATCGAAGGCTCGGGCGCGGGGCAAATCTATTCGACGCCGGAATTCGCGCGCGTCCTCGATGAAGCCGAACAGATCGCGAAGAAGGCGGGCGACAGTTTCGTCACCGTGGAGCGCATGCTTCTGGCCCTCGCCGTCGGCACTGCGCCGGAAAGTGCCCGCATCCTGAAGGCGGGCGGCGTCACGCCGCAAAAACTGAACGAAGCGATCAACGACCTGCGCAAAGGCCGCACGGCCGATACCGCGAGTGCCGAGTCCGGCTACGAAGCGTTAAAGAAATACGCCCGCGATCTCACCGAAGCCGCACGCGCCGGCAAGCTCGACCCCGTGATCGGGCGCGACGAAGAAATCCGCCGCACGATCCAAGTGCTCTCGCGCCGCACGAAGAACAACCCCGTGCTGATCGGCGAACCCGGCGTCGGCAAGACCGCGATCGTCGAAGGTTTGGCGCTGCGCATCGTCAACGGCGACGTGCCGGAATCGCTGAAAGAAAAGAAGCTCATGGCGCTCGACATGGGCGCGCTGATCGCCGGCGCTAAGTATCGCGGCGAGTTCGAAGAGCGCTTGAAAGCCGTGCTCACGGAAGTGACGGCGGCGGCAGGGCAGATCATCCTCTTCATCGACGAAATGCACACGCTCGTCGGCGCCGGCAAAGCCGAAGGCGCGATGGACGCCTCGAACTTGCTGAAGCCCGCACTCGCGCGCGGCGAACTGCACTGCGTCGGCGCGACCACGCTCGACGAATACAGAAAGCACGTGGAGAAGGACGCGGCGCTGGCCCGGCGCTTCCAACCGATCTTCGTGAGCGAACCGACCGTCGAAGACACGATCTCCATCCTGCGCGGCCTGAAGGAGAAATACGAACTGCATCACGGCGTGCGCATCACGGACTCGGCGATCGTGGCCGCGGCCCAGCTCTCGAACCGCTACATCTCCGACCGCTTCCTGCCGGACAAGGCGATCGACCTCATCGATGAATCGGCAAGCCGCCTGCGCATGCAGGTGGATTCGAAGCCCGAAGAACTCGACGAACTCGACCGCCGCGTGATGCAGCTCAAGATCGAGCGCGAGGCGCTGAAAAAGGAAACGGATTCCGCATCGAAGGACCGCTTGCAGAAGCTCGAGAAAGAGCTCGGCGACCTCGAAGAGAAATCGTCGTCGCTGACCAGCCGCTGGAAACAGGAAAAGGCAAAGCTCGGCCAGGCGCAGGCGATCAAAGAGAAGTTGGAAAAGGCGCGCCACGATCTCGAACTCGCGCAACGCAAGGGCGACCTCGCGAAGGCGGGCGAAATCGCCTACGGCGTGATCCCGACCTTGGAAAAGGATCTGCAGAAGATCGACGAAGGCCAAGCGACGCAACTCGTCACCGAAGCGGTGACGGAAGAACACATCGCGCAGGTCGTCTCGCGCTGGACCGGCATCCCCGTGGACAAGATGTTGGCGGGTGAGCGCGAAAAACTGCTCAGCATGGAAAAATCGATCGGCGCGCGCGTCGTCGGTCAAGAAGAAGCCGTGCACGCGGTCTCCGCCGCCGTGCGCCGTGCGCGCGCGGGCCTGCAAGACCCGAACCGTCCGATCGGCTCGTTCTTGTTTTTGGGGCCCACGGGCGTCGGCAAAACCGAACTGACGAAAGCGCTCGCCGCGTTCCTGTTCGACGACGACACCGCGATGGTGCGCATCGACATGTCGGAATACATGGAGAAGCACTCGGTCTCGCGTCT
>JANLXP010000901.1:0-1087 GCA_031365165.1 Alphaproteobacteria bacterium | reverse complement strand
AAAAAAAAAAAAACAATACTCTATTAAAATATGAGAACTTCGGGCGGGCAAACATTCGGATCGTCCAACGTGCCGACGCGCACGAACGCCACCTTCAATCCCGCCCCGGAATAGTGGCTCCACACTGCGATCCGGCAGATCGGGCAGCGCAGGATCTTCTGCCCCTTGCCGCTGTTCGAAGGTGTCTTCACCACCTCCGGCGTCCCGCGCAACAACTTCACGCGGTCGGTCTCGATCATGGCATTGAGCACGAACGCCGAGCCCGTCTCGCGCTGGCACCAGGTGCAATGACAGCAGTGCACGAACAACGGCTTCGTCAGCATGCGATAACGAACCGCGCGACAGGTGCAGCCACCCTCAACTGGAAACGTCGCTTTGCGCGCCATACCTAGAACCTCTTGAACCGGTCCATCACCCAAGCCCGCCGGCGCGGATCGACGGCGTGCTGAATCTCCGACACGAAATGACGCCGCGCCTCGTGAATGCTGGCCATGTGTTGTTGCCAAGCTTGCTCGTCGGCGCTCGGCATCGCAACGACAGCATTGTACGCCGCCACGATATGATCGAGCACCGCCTGCCGCGCACCGCGATAGGCACCGGGCTTTTCATGGTCCGTTTCCTTCTTGCCAATATTGGGGAAGTACCACCGGCCCTCGTCGATGAGTGCCGAAAGGCTCGTCGCCAACGCGTGCACATCCGTCTTGGCGGTCAGGTGATAGGCCTCCGCCATCGAAACCACGACGCGGTTGGCCCAGTTCATCAACTGCGTGTCGTTATTGAACTTAAATGTCTCGACGCTCACCCGCGTTTGTCGCGATGTGATGACGACGTTCAGCACCAACGCCAGAACCGAAACCGCAGCAGACGCGACGGCAACCCAGTCGGACATCTGAAAGCCGTCCATACATTTACTCCTTGGTGAGCGCTTTAAGGTCGTAGAGGACTTGCATCGCGTCACGCGGACTAAGCTCGTCGACGTTGAGCGCCTTCAACCGCGTTTCCACTTCCGAATCTTGGAGCGGAGCTTGCGCAGGAGCCGCCGCAGCAAACAACGGCAATTCGTCGACCATTGTTTTCGCGCGCCGCC
>JANLXP010000759.1:0-1483 GCA_031365165.1 Alphaproteobacteria bacterium | reverse complement strand
CGGTGATCAGCCCCTCGCCGCCTTTGTTGTCCTTGTGCTTCAGACTGCCCGCGATCATGTAGGAAACGGTCTCGAAGCCGCGATGCGGATGCGGCGGAAAGCCCGCGATGTAGGCGTTCGGATCGTCGGAGCCGAAATTGTCGAGCATCAGGATCGGGTCCAGGTCCGGAATCTCCGGCGTCCCGATCAGGCGCGTGAGCTTCACCCCCGCTCCATCTTCGGTGGGCATGCCTCGCGTAACGTGCACGATCCGGCGGCTCATCTGCGGCTCCTTAATATGGTCGCATGCTATACGGAGCGACGGAGAATTTCGACAATGCTGATCCGCCCCGCCGAAATCCGCGACGCCGAAGCCATCGGCGACGCCCACGTCACGGTCTGGAACGAGACCTACCGCAGCATCATGCCTGACACGTTGCTCGACAGCTTGGACGCCGCTGAACGCGCAAAAGCGTGGGCCGCGCGCATCCCAACGTTCCGGCAGAACCGGCAAACGCTTATGGTCGCCGAGGACGAAGGCGCCGTCATCGCGTTCGCCGGCTGCGGCCCGCGCCGCAAGGAGAACCTGGCAAGCGACGGCGAGATCTACATGATCAACATCGTGCGCACCGCCAAGCGCCGCCACACCGGCACGAAACTGATGCTCGCCATGGCCGACGCGCTCGCAACGGACGGCTTCAAAAGCGCAGGCCTTTGGGTGCTGGAAAAAAACCTGCCCGCCCGCGCGTTCTACGAACGCTTAGGCGGCACGCCGGACATTGTCAGCGAGGAGGCGCATGACGGTGTGATGCTGACGGATCTCGCCATCCTCTGGCCGCAGGTCGAGACGCTGAAAGGACGCGCGAAAGCTGTGCTCAGCGCATCGACCTAAGCAACGCCGCCACCGGCGCCCGCTCGATGAAATCGTCAAGCCTGCGCCGGACGACTTCGGCGGTCAGCGGCGCCGGCGCCTGATGGATGTGCGGCGTGCCGACATAATCGGAGACGAGGACGAAGCGATAACCCTCCGCCTCAAGCTGCTCGACGATGCGCGGCAAGGCCGCCGCGGTGTGCACGCCCCGCCCGTTGATATGGAAGATCAAAATGTCGCCCGGCGCGACCTTGGAGACGACACGATTATAAAGCGCATTCGCCCCCTCCCGCGGATCCGGATCGCCGGTAGCCCAACGCCAATGCACGACGTGGTAGCCCAGGCTCTCGACCGCTTTCAGCCCGTCCTCGTTGAAGTTGCCGGCCGGGAAGCGGAAAAACTGCGGCTGGCGCCCGGTCGCCGTCACGATCTCGTTGTGCGCACGGCCCACCTGATCGAGCACCGCCTCAGGCTTGAAACGGTTCATCGTGTTCGGGTGGTTCCACGAGTGGTTCTCGATGTCGACGAAGTCGAGCGTGGAAAGCGCCTGAACCGCGTCAAAATTCGTCTGCACGAACCGCCCCGACGCGAACACCGTGAACGGAATTTTCCGCGCGACCAGATAATCCAAAA
>JANLXP010000672.1:0-2357 GCA_031365165.1 Alphaproteobacteria bacterium | reverse complement strand
GTCGGCGGCGATGTGTTTGACGAGAGTGTGCGCTGCATTGCGTTCGACGGACGCCTGCTGGTCATCGGCTTTACAAGTGGACGAATCCCCACGGTCAGCGTGAACATGCCGTTGATCAAAGGGTTTTCCGTCGTCGGCGTGAGGGCGGGGGAATACGGACGCCAGTTTCCGGAACGGGGTGCTGAGAACATTGCGGCGATCGAGAAGCTGGCGCACGACGGCAAGGTGCGTCCGCATGTGGGCTTGAGCGTGACGCTCGATAACGCGATCGATGCCTTTCGCGCGCTCAGCATGCGGCGCGTCATTGGCAAAGCTATCGTGACGTTCTAGTTCGGCTTCACGAGGTCAGGACGTTCGCGCAGCAGCTTGGCGATTGCCTGCACGCGGCTTCCGACGTTCAGCTTCGTCTTGGCGTTGTCGACGTGGAAGCGGACCGTGCGCGGTGCAACGCCCACGAGGCCCGCGATATCTTGGTCGGTCTTGCCGCGCGACACCCAGGAGAGGCATTCGAGCTCGCGCCGCGTCAACGTCGTCGTGCTTGCGGTCGACGTGCCGGCGTTCAGCTCTTGACCTCGGTGCCAGCCTGCGTGGATCGCAAGTTTCAGCTTGTCATGGCAGAGCGAGGTGAGCGCTGGCTTCGCACCGACCAATGTTGCCATTGCCACGGTGGTGCCAGCGTCGCGCAGTGGAACGACGAGGCCGTGCGACACGAATTGCGCCTCCGGCCGGTGGGTCTTTTTGCCGAAGAGGCCCAGCGTCGCTGGAAGCGAAAATTCAAACGGGACATGCGTCTCGCGCGCGCGTTCGATCAAAGGATGGGTCGCGAGGTCCACAACGCGATCAAGGCGGCGCAGCACGCGCGAGGGGATGTTCGAATAGAGGATCGCGTCGCTCGGGCGCGTCGCAGTGCCCCGCAAATCGAAGAACGACACGCGCGTAAGGCCGAAGCCCGATCCGTATTGTTGGAGCAGCGTGCCGACCGACAGGAAGCTGGCAGCGGTTGCGAGGCGGCCGAACAGCTCTCCCAATTCCAAAAATGCGTCCACGATTCTCGCTTTGCCAAGGAGGCGCGACCGCTGGACAAACATTTGAGTCCGGCTTGATTCCAGCGACGGATTTCAATCGCAAGGAAGCGCGCTTAGGTCAGGTGACACGCACTGGATGTGGTTGCGACTGCCAGAAAGGCCAGGGGTCGCAAGTTCCCTTACGTTTTTTCCAACGCCGCGGCGAAGAGTTGATCAAACCGTACGCTTGGCGCGGTCTTTCTCGTTCGCGCCTTTGATCATGTCGCGGATGGCTTCCCATTCGCTGTCGCCGAGTTTCGAGAGCTGCGAGAAGTTGCCGCCGCCGCCGAGGAAGCCGCCACCATCGATCGCAATCGTTTCGCCGGTGAGATAATCGCAACCGTCGGCCATCAAGAAGGTCGCGAGATTGCGCAGCTCTTCCATTTGACCGACGCGGCCCATTGGGTTGCCGCCAGCGCTGCTATCCGTTTCGCTTCCCATCGTGCCCGAGCGCATCGAGCCCGGGTTCAATCGTTCCCACGCGCCTTTGGTCGGGAAGGGGCCGGGTGCAATCGCGTTCAAGCGAATGCCGTGCGGCGCCCATTCGACCGCGAGCGACTTTGTCATGATGTTGATGCCCGCCTTCGACATCGCGGAGGGCACCGTGAACGGGCCACCGTTCCACACCCACGTCGTCAGGATCGAAATGACGTTCGCCTTCTTCTTTTGCTCGATCCAGCGTTTGCCGGCGGCGAGTGTCACATAGAACGTGCCGTGGAAGACGATGTTGGCGATCGCATTGAAGCCGTTCGGCGAGAGGTCCTTGGTGCGCGAGATGAAGTTGCCTGCCGCGTTATTGACGAGACCGTCGAGCGGGCCTTCGTTGAACGCGCGGGTCATCATGTCTTCGACCGCGTCGGGAACGCGGATATCGCATTCGAGCGCGGTTACGCGCGTGTTGTGCGTCTTTGAGAGTTCCTTCGCCGTTTCCTCAAGCACCGGGCCGCGACGGCCGCAGATGTAGACTTCCGCGCCAAGCTTCGCGAATTCATCGGCCATTTCTTTGCCGAGGCCTGTCCCTCCGCCGGTTACGAGGAAGCGTTTGCCCTTCAACAAATCGGCGCGAAACATCGTCATCGTTAGAGTCCTTCCTGTCCTTTTGGCCCGCTGCATCCGTAAACCGCGACGAGTGCTGCCGCAATGCTTTCCGCGTGCGGGCGATGATCCATCGACGGGAACTGCTCGCCAATCCAGTAGGTGATTTCGAACACGAGCGTTTCTTCGGACATGTCCGGCGGTAGGCAGATTTTCTTGCCCGCTTCCACGCCGCGTTCCATAGCGCGGCGCGCGTCG
>JANLXP010000658.1:0-2270 GCA_031365165.1 Alphaproteobacteria bacterium | reverse complement strand
TCATCTGCGCGCGCCGCTTCACGTCGGGCGGAAGACCGTCAGGCCCGCCGATCACGAACAAGGCGCGCGCTTCGCCCACGTCGCGCCACTTCGCGATTTGTTTGGCAAAGGCTTCGCTGGAAAGCGAACTGCCGTGTTCGTCGAGCGCGATAAGCAACACGCCGCCCGCGCACGCTTCGATCAACCGCTCCGGCCGGCGCTCGTCCCATTCGGTGAGCGCAAATGAGGAAAGGCCGAGCGCGCGCCCCGTTTCGCGCGCGCGCTGCAAATAGCCATGTGCAAGTTCGGTCTCCGGCGCGGCCTTCGCCCGTCCACCGGCCAAGATGTCGAGCGCGAGAGCCAAGGCAAACTAAACGGCTTCGGCGGTGACCGCCCCGTCACCCCACATTTTCTCGAGGTTGTAGAACGCGCGCACTTCCGGACGGAACACGTGCACGATGATGTCCATCGCGTCGACCAGAACCCAGTCGCCCTGCGGTAAACCCTCGGCGCGCCCGTTGATGCCGTGTTTCTTCAACTCTTCTTTCAAGTGTTCGGCGATCGCACTCACGTGACGGTTCGAACGCCCGCTGGCCACGACCATGAAGTCGGCCATCGGCGTCTTGCCGGTGAGATCGATCGCTACGATGTTTTCGGCCTTATCGCCGTCAAGCGACTTCAGCACGACGTTGAGCAGCTTTTGGCTGGCTTCGCCCGCGCGCTTTCTTGGCTTCGGCGCGGTTGCCGCCTTCGCCGGCGCTTTGCGCTTGGGCGAGGCTACTGGTGACTTCGCCCGCGAAGTGCGGGTCGTACGCTTGGCGGTCAGTGGTGCACTCCTTCGGTTGAACGGTCGAGCGGGCAACGCCAATCCGTGGGCAACCAAAACACTTTGAGATGCACCGTCAGGACCAGAGCCGACATCCTTGTTCTTGAGAATGACCCGCTTGCCGAAGCATCGCCTCGACCATCAAACGCTAACACAGTTAGCCTGACGGCACGATGAACAATCCCGCGCGTTTTCGATCAAAATGAACGCGAAAGCCCGGGATTTCGGCGGAAAAAATGCGCGGGCTACCGCCACACGCCGCGGTTGCGCAGCGCCGTCGCTGACGTGGGGTCAAGCCGCTCGCGCAAGAACGTCCAGGCCGGAGCTTCGTGCTCGGCAAGTGTGGCGGCTTGGCTGTCGTCGATCCGCGCGTCGTCGAGGAACTGCGCCGCCGGGCTCGACAGCGCGCGAATGGTGAAACCCGGCCGCGCGACGACCGCGATCGGCAGCAACTTCGCAATCGTTTTCCAGCGCCGCCAAAGATGAAACGACGCCAAACTGTCCCCGCCCATCAACCAGACGAAATGCGCTTTCGGAAATTTGGCGGTGAGCGCTTCAAGCGTGTCGATCGTGTACTGCGTGCCGAGCGCAATCTCCGCTGCACTCACATGAATGTCCGGGTGCCCCGCCACCTCGCGCGCTTTCGCAAGCCGGCGTTCGAGCGTCGCCATGCCGGTGGTGCTCTTCAACGGATTCTGCGGTGACACCAACCACCACACCGCATCAAGCTTCAAACGCCGAAGCGCAATCAAACTGATATGCCGATGCGCTTGATGCGCGGGGTTGAACGACCCGCCCAATAGCCCGATGCGCCCGCCCTCACGCGCGAGCGAAACGATAGTCGGCGGCAACGCATCAGGGTCGTGTTTGGCCATTGCCCCGCACGACATATTTGTAAGTGGTGAGTTCGCGCGCTCCGACGGGCCCGCGCGCATGCAGGCGTCCGGTCGCGATCCCGATCTCCGCGCCGAAGCCGAACTCCGCGCCGTCCGCGAATTGCGTCGAAGCATTGTGCAGCACAATCGCGCTATCGACCTCGCGCAAGAACGTCTCGGCGGCAACTTTGTCTTCGGTCACGATGGAATCCGTATGCGCCGAGCCGTACTTCGCGATGTGCGCAATCGCGCCGTCGACGCCCTCGACGATCTTCACCGCCATGATCGCGTCCAGATACTCAGTGTACCAATCGTCGTCGTCCGCCGCTTCCACGCGCGGATCGACGGTCTGCACGATACGATCGCCGCGCACCTCGCATCCGGCGTCGATGAGCGCAAGCACCAGCGGCCTTAACAACCGCCCCGCGCCCGCCGCATCGATCAGCAACGTCTCCGCCGCTCCGCACACCGACACGCGCCGCATCTTCGAATTTAAAACAATGTCGAGCGCCTTCTGAATGTCGGCGCCCTTATCGACATAGACGTGGCAGTTGCCTTCCAGATGCGCGAGTACCGGCACGCGCGCGTCC
>JANLXP010000645.1:0-1033 GCA_031365165.1 Alphaproteobacteria bacterium | reverse complement strand
CAAGTGCGCGGTGTCGTGGCGAATGAGGTCCAGCGCCTCTTCGCTTTTGCGCGTTACGATTTCGACCTTGGCGTCCTTTTGGATCGGCCAGTCGAGGTCTTTCATCTCGCCGTCGACTTTGACGGCGAGTGCGGCCTTCGCGAGACCTGGGCCGATGGACGCCGCAACGTCTGCGCCGGTGGCGCCACGCGTCGTCGTCCGCACCGAGCCGTCAGGCAGGGTGATGCGGATTTCGTTGGCGGGCGACGACACGTGCGAATCTCCATTGGTTAAGGCAGTTGAGAGCGCGGGAGATTGGTGGTGGCCGCGCCCCTAGTCAAGGAAACCGGCTTGAGTGTGGCGGGGCGTTGTGTCACTGCCCAAGCCCCATGCACGGACGCGTTTCGCCCGCCCATTCCAGCGAGATTTCGTACCGGCCCGACGTCGACGGGCTGCGCACTATCGCTGTCGGGACGGTGATCCTGTTCCACGGCAAGCTTGGCGTGCTGCCCGGCGGGTTCGTGGGCGTGGACGTATTCTTCGTCATCTCGGGCTTTCTGATTTCATCGATCCTGCTCGGCGAGATTGCGCATCAGCGGTTCTCGTTGGCTGGGTTCTACGAGCGGCGCATCCGGCGGATCTTGCCGGCACTGACCGTGGTGCTTGCGGCGGTGATGATCGCGGGCGCCCTGCTCTACCCGCCACAGGATTACGTGTTGCTGGCGAAGTCGGTGAAGGCCGCGGCGCTCTTCTATGCGAACTTCTTCTTTTACGGACAGGCCGGTTACTTCGCGCCGGATGCGGAGACGCAGCCGCTGTTGCATACGTGGTCGCTGGCGGTCGAGGAGCAGTTTTATCTGGTCGCGCCGCTGTTCCTGTGGGGGATCGCGCGGCTTGAACGACGCTGGCAGGTGGCCCTGGTGGTGCTTGCCTTTGCCGTGTCGCTCGCGTTCTCGGTCGCGGGTGCGATGAGCGAAGACAGCGGCGCGTTCTATCTGCCGCATTCGCGCGCGTTCGAATTGATCCTGGGCATGATGCTCGCGATGGGGTTGGC
>JANLXP010000631.1:0-1134 GCA_031365165.1 Alphaproteobacteria bacterium | reverse complement strand
CGCCGCCGCAGCCGATGTCGAGCACGCGCGCCGACGGCGTCACCATGTCGGCAATCCGCAGCAGTTCGGGACGTAGCGCTGGCGGTTTGGCGAGCATGCGTCACAAGCCCCTTGCGGCCGCAGCGGCGTCGATAAAGCCGCGCAGCGTCTTGAACATTTCAGGCTCCTCCAGCAGGAACGCGTCGTGCCCCTTGTCCGTCGCGAACTCGACAAAGCTGACATTCGCACCCGCCGCGTTCAGCGCATGCACGACCTTCTTCGATTCCGTTGTCGGGAACAGCCAATCCGATGTGAACGAGGCAATGCAAAAGCGCGTCGCCGCCCCTTTAAACGCATTCGCCAACCCGCCGCCGTAGTCCGCCGCCAAGTCGAAATAGTCCATCGCGCGCGTGATGTAGAGATAGGCGTTCGCGTCGAACCGGTCGACGAACGTCAAACCCTGATGCCGCAAATAGCTCTCCACCTGAAAATCCGCATCGAACGCATAGGAGACGGCGTCGCGGTTCTGCAGGTTGCGCCCAAACTTGCGATGCAGCGCTGCTTCCGAAAGATACGTGATGTGCGCGGCCATGCGCGCGACGGCGAGCCCCTTCTTCGGGTTCGTGCCTTTCGCGATGTAGTCGCCGCCCGCCCAATCCGGGTCGGCCATGATCGCCTGACGCCCCACTTCGTGGAACGCGATGTTCTGCGCCGAATGCCGCGCCGCGGTCGCGAGCGGCAGTGCCGCGAACACACGCTTAGGATAGCTCGCAGCCCATTGCAGCACCTGCATCCCGCCCATGGAGCCGCCGGCCGCACAGAACAAACTCTCGATGCCCAGATGATCGAGCAGCATCGCCTGCGCGCGCACCATGTCGCGAATGGTGATCACGGGAAAACTCAAACCGTAGGGCTTGCCCGTCGAAGGGTTCATGGCATGCGGCCCGGACGATCCCATGCACCCGCCGATCACGTTGACGCAGATCACGTGGAAGCGGTTCGTGTCGATCGGAAGTCCCGGCCCCACCATCGAAGCCCACCACCCGGGCTTGCCCGTGACGGGGTGCGTGCCGGCCGCGTACTGATCGCCGGTCAGCGCATGGCAGACCAGAAACGCGTTCGTCTTCGAAGCGTTCAGCGCGCCGAACGTCTTCC
>JANLXP010000616.1:0-2468 GCA_031365165.1 Alphaproteobacteria bacterium | reverse complement strand
GCTGGTTGAACATCGCGTCGATAATACCTGCAACCGTGCCATGCATTCAGATATGGCCGCAAGCAAATCTAACGGTTCAACTAGACCAATGGGAGTGAAAATCGCAGCTTCACTCCGTTGCCTCGAAATAAGCTGCCGCCTTGTCGGCGCGTTTGATCAGCGCGGTCGTCTCTTCCGGCAGTTGCGCGGACAGGCCGAAGCGCAGGTGGATTGCGGCCAGCAATTTGTTCTCGAGCGATTTGTAGTCCAGGCCGACGGCTGCCTTGAACGGAGTGATCAGATCGCCCACCACGTATTCTGGCGCGTCGTGAAGCAGCGCGGCCAGGCGCGATCTTTGCGCGACGCCGGGTTTCAGCGCTGCAACGAGGTCTTCCACCAGCATGCAATGCTGCGCCACCGAAAACGCGTGATCGCCGTGCGTCTGCCCGTTCCAGCGCGCAACGCGGGCGAGCCCATGGGCAATGTCTTCGATTTCGATATCGAACGGCGACGGATCGAGCAGGTCGAGCCGTCTGCCGGATAACATCCGCTGCCAGGCACGCGGTTGGACCATGCGCTGAAGTTTGGCCATGTGCTAAGGTAACCTTGTTTGCCGCACTTGTTGACCCCAGCCGCTTGATTCAAGTCAAGGTGCGCCTAGGTTCCAAAGAGCAGATTTCTTGCGACGATAGAGGAGGGTCCCATGGCCTACCGCAAGATTCTTGTTCCGCTGACCGGTGCCGCGCGAGACGCGAGCGTACTTGGCGCTGCGTTTGATGTGGCGAAGGCGTTCGGCAGCCACGTGGTGGGCGTATTTGTGCGACCCGACCCCAGCGAGGTTTTGCCCTATCTCGGCGAAGGCGTTTCGGCCAGCGTCGTCCAGGAAATCATGGACGCGTCGAAAGCGGCCGCGAATCGATCGGAGGCGGCGGCGCGTGCCGCGCTCGACGAAGCCGCGCGCGTGGCGGGAGCGGCCACTGACGCGGTTCCACCTGCGGCCGGCATGGGCGCCTCGTTTCAAGTGCGCGACGGCGCATCTCAAGAGGTGATCGCGAACGAAGCGCGGTTGTCGGATTTGGTCGTGTTCGACGTGCCGGCCGACGCAAAGGACGTCGGTACGCGAGCAATGCTCGAATCCGCACTACTCCACGGGCGGAAGCCCATGCTGTTGGTGCCGCACAAACCCTCGAAGATCGTGGGCGCACGGGCTGCGGTCGGTTGGGACGGCGGCGCCGCGGCGTCACATGCCGTGTCGTCGGCGATACCGTTGCTCGCGCGGGCCGAGGCGATTGAGATCTTGAACGTGACGTCGGGCCCTATCAACGTCGTGCAAATGGATCGCTTGCGCGACTATTTGGGTCTGCACGGGTTGAGTGCGGCGGAGCACGGGATCAATCCGGGTGCTCAGGGCACGGCTGCGGCTCTGGTCGACGGGGCGACACGTGCGGGTGCGGGACTGCTCGTGATCGGCGGATACGGACACAGTTGGCTGCGCGAGTTTGTGGTCGGCGGCGTGACGCGACATGTGTTCGCGAATGTCACGATGCCGATCTTCATGGCGCACTGACGTCAGCGGTCTCACTGTCTCACGTAGATGAGACAGTCTCGCGGTTCGGGGCCGATGTTCGGTAGCACAACGGATCGTCGGCGTAATTCCGTCCGGCGGAATCCGCATTTCTCCAGCACGCGGATCGAGGCCGTGTTTTCAGGATCGACGCGGGCGAACACTCTGGCATCCAGAGCGCGTGCCTGCGGACACATCGCGTGCAGCGCTTCGGTTGCGAGCCCGCGACCGAACAGGCGGTACGCCAGCGCGTATCCAATGCTGACGCCTTCGGGTGTTACCTTCAGCGCGATGCGTCCGACGGCACGCTCCTCTGCCTCTTTCAGAGCGATCGTGTAGGTGTAGCGCGCGCCTGCGTCCCATTCGGCGAGGCGTGCAGCGATGAATTGCTCTGCATCGGCGAGCGATGTTTGCGTTGGCGCAACGAGGAAGCGCGTCACGCGCGGATCGCTTGCGTATTCTTCGAACATCGAAAGCGCATCGGCGATGCGCAGCTTGCGCAGCAGGAGGCGCTTTGTCTCGACCAGTTCCGGTGCGGACACGTTGAGCCGCCGGCGTTAGTGCAATTTCTTGACGATCACGCTGCCGGCGGAATAACCGGCGCCGAACGAGCAGATAACGCCGAGGTCGTCGGCCTTGAGGTCGTCCGAATGTTTGTGGAAGGCGATGATCGAGCCGGCGGAGCTTGTGTTCGCGTAGGTGTCGAGGATCACCGGTGACTCGCCCGGTTTCGGATCGCGGCCCAAGACGCGGCGGGCGATGAAGTCGTTCATGTTGGCGTTGGCTTGGTGCAGCCAAAGACGCTTGAGGCTTTCGGGCGCGATCTTTTCGTCGGCCAAGTGGTTCACGATCAGTTCGGCGACCATCGGGCAAACCTCTTTGAAGACCTTGCGGCCCTCTTGAACGAAGAGCTTGTCGGGTTGGC
>JANLXP010000613.1:0-4153 GCA_031365165.1 Alphaproteobacteria bacterium | reverse complement strand
TCCCTCTGGCGGCTGGATCACGCTTGAGACGACGGAAGCGCTCACCTCGATCGACGTGAACTCGGGTAGCTACACCGAAGCGACCGGCCTTGAACAAACCTCGCTGAAGACGAACTTGGAAGCCGCAGCCGAAATCGGCCGCCAACTGCGTCTGCGCGGGATCGGCGGCCTCATCGTCATCGACTTCATCCACCTGAGCGAGCCGGAAAACATCGGCCAAGTGCTGACCGTCCTCGCGGAAAGCGTTTCGAAGGACCGGACACCGACGCAGATTTTGCCGATGTCCGAATTCGGCCTGGTGGAAATGACGCGCAAACGCGTGCTCGAGCCGCTGGCGAAGCTCTTCTCGGAAGTCTGCGACCCCTGCCATGGTCATGGCCGCATCAAGACGGTGATGACCGTCGCCGCCGAACTGCTTCGCCGCGTCGCGCGCGAAGGAAAAGCGAGACCGGGCACGAAGCTCGTCGCCTATGCGGCCCCGGAAGTCGTTCGCTGGATCGAAGCGCAAGGCGACGACCTGAAGCAAACGCTCCGCCGCCACGCGGCAGCGGGCCTTCGCTTCGAGGCGCGCGGAAACTTCACGCGCGCGCAGTTCGACGTGGGGGCAGAACAATGACCCCGGTTTCCCATTGCCCGATCTGCAAGCGCGAAGCAGAAGAACGCTTCCGTCCGTTCTGCTCTAAGCGCTGCGCCGACGTCGATCTTTCGCGCTGGCTCAAGGGCGCATACGCGATCCCGGCCGAAGAACAGGTCCCCGACGCCATCAAGGAAGAAGACTGACGCGACTTCCCACGCGCTGTGGGAAAGAGTAATCAGCACGTCATGACCCTCCGCGACCGTTTGAGCCAAGGCGTTCTCATTGCCCCCGGTGCCTACGATGCGCTCACTGCCCGCATCGCGACGCGTGCTGGCGCTGAGGCCGTCTACATGACGGGCTTCGGCGTTGCGGGTTCGCTTCTGGGCGTTCCCGACATCGGCATCGTGAGCTCGACCGAACTGATCGACCGCGTGCGCGCGCTCACCGCCGCCGCCGCGCCCGCATTTCTGATCGCCGATGGCGACAACGGCCACGGCGGCACCGCCAACGTGGAGCGCATGGTGCGCGCCTACGAACAAGCCGGCGCCGCCGCGATCCAGCTCGAAGATCAAGTGCTACCCAAACGCTGCGGCCACATGGACGGCAAAGAGGTCGTGCCGCTCGAGGAAGGCGCCGCCAAAATCCGCGCGGCCGCAGCAGCAAGAGCGGGTCGCGACTTCCTGATCATCGCCCGCACCGACGCGCGCGCAATCCACGGCCGCGACGAAACATGCCGCCGTGCCGATGCCTACCTCGCCGCCGGCGCCGATGTCCTCTTCATTGAGGCTCCGCAAAGCGAGCAGGAGCTGCGCTTCTTCGCCGATCGTTTCAAGGGAACGCCGCTCGTCGCCAACATGGTGGAAGACGGTAAAACGCCGATGATGAGCGCGGCGGACCTCGGCACGATCGGCTACCGCCTGGTGCTCTTCCCGATCACCGCACTGCTGACGTCGGCCAAGACCGCCGAGCGCGTCTACCACGCGCTGCTCAAAGGCAAACCCGATCCGGCGCTCGAACGCGTGACGTTCCACACCTACAACGAGATCGTGGGCCTCAGCACTTACCTCAAGCGCGACTGACACGAAAAAGGCCCGCCTTGCGAGCGGGCCTTCATCTCATTCAGGCGACCAGTTCAGTGCCCGCCGCGATGTCCGCCACCATGACGGCCGCCGTCGCGCTGGCCCCATCCGCCGCGGTTACCGCGCTGGTGGCCCCAGTTATGCTGGCCGCCCCAGTTCTGATTGCCGCCCCAGTGCTGCCCACCACCGTTCCAACGGTGATTGAACCGCGGTCTCGGCAACGTGCGATACCGATAGTACGGATAGTATCCGTTGTTGTACCCGCCGTTCGAGTACCCATAGCCGTAACCGCCATAACCATAACCGCCGTAGTTCCAGCAGTACCGATGATGGCGCCGGTACCAAGGATCGCGACAACGATTGTAGCCGCCGCCATAGTACCTACGATCGTAGTTGCTCACGTTGATGCCGAACCCATTCGATCCGACATAGACGCCGAAGTTATCCGCCTTGGCGGGCGCCGCCGTGGCGAATGTTGCGGCGAACATCGCCGCTATCGCAAACGCGATTGTGCTCAATAGTTTCATGCAAATGCTCCCATTCCTCGTCCACTCAAGGCCCCGAGAAAATGTTGGGACACCCGCAATGAACCGACGATGAACAATCGGTTCACACTTGGGGTTCCCGCGTCAGGCTGACCGCCCGCGCGCTTCGATGGTCCAGATGTCGACCAACCTGTCGCTCTCGGCAACATGGTACACGTCGTAGAGATTCACGGTTGGATCGCAGTGCGGCGCGCTGCACCGCAAACTGGTTCCAAGCGTCAGCGTTTTCTCCGCGCCACCCAGCATGATCCCGCCCTGTTCGTCGCCGAAGAAGAAATAGTTCGCCCCCTCCGGCGCGCCCGAATGAATGATCGGTGCGCCGGCTTCTGTCGCGAACGATTTCAGTCCCGCGTCCGTTGTCGCAAGCCCCGGCATCGCCGTTGAAATGACCGTGGTCTGCACAAACAACGCCGTCTCGAACGGCAGAGGCGCCGCATTCGCGATCCGCACTTCGCCGTACTGCTTGTCCATGAAGATATAGGACCCGGCCTGCAGCTCCGTGAACACGCGCGCCTCACCGTCAATGTTGAACGTGCCCGTGCCGCCACCGGACACGATAGGGCAGGGGATACCCGAAGCCACGATCTTGTCCCGCGTGTCGCCAAGCAGTTTTAACGCCGCAAGCGACTGGGTGCGGCGTTCCTCGAACACCGGCACATGCTGCAACTGTCCAGCGTAACCCTGCAGCCCCACGAACTGAAGCTGCGGGTCGGCGGCAATCTTCTGCGCCAGCGCCAGCGCGGGCTCGCCCGGCGCTATGCCGGTCCGATGCAGCCCGATATCGACATCGACCAACACCTTAAGCTGCTTTCCCGAGGCCCGCGCCGCCTGCGCGTAGCCCTCCACGCAAACCGCGCTGTCGGCGACGATCATAAATTCGCCGAGCCGCGCGTTCAGCTTCGCGACGCGCGCGAACGCTTGCGCGGTCACCACCGGTGATGTGACAAGCAACCCGTCGATCCCCGCCTCAGCCAGCGCCTCCGCCTCCCCGAGTTTCGCGCAACACTGCCCGACCGCCCCCGCCTTGATCTGCCGCCGCGCGATCTCCGCGCATTTGTGCGTCTTCGCATGCGGCCGAAGCTTGAGCCCCATGCGGTTGCAGTGCTCTTGCATCGCCGCAACGTTCCGTTCGAACGAAGGCAGGTCAATCACGAGCGCCGGCGTGGCCAGAAGTCTGGCACCATCGGCCTTGCCGACAAGCGCCGCGTTCAGGTATGGCATGCGTGTTCCCTCTCGCGCGTCGTCCCGTTTCTTGGCAAAGATGGCGCAACAGAAGGAGAATTGCCATGGACTACGTTCGTTTGGGCAAGACCGGCTTGAAAGTCTCCAGGCTCTGTCTCGGCTGCATGACCTACGGCACCCCGAAATGGCGCGAGTGGATTTTGGACGAGCAGGCGTCACGCCCCTACTTCAAGCAGGCGCTCGACCTCGGCATCAATTTCTTCGACACCGCGGACGTCTATTCGCTGGGCGTCAGCGAAGAGGTCACGGGCCGCGCGCTGAAAGAAATGGCCAAGCGCGACCAAGTCGTGATCGCGACGAAAGTCTTCTCCCCGATGGGCAAAGGCGCGAACGACCGCGGCCTGTCACGCAAGCACATTATGGAAGCCGTCGACGCCAGCCTCAAGCGCCTCGGCACCGACTACATCGACCTCTACCAAATCCACCGCTTCGACTACGACACGCCGATGGAAGAAACGGTTGAGGCACTGAACGATGTCGTGAAGGCGGGCAAGGCGCTCTACATCGGCGCGTCGTCCATGTACGCCTGGCAATTCGCGAAGATGCTGGGTCTGCAACGCGCGAACGGACTCGCCGAGTTCGTCTCCATGCAACCGCACTACAATCTCGTCTACCGCGAGGAAGAACGCGAAATGCTGCCGCTCTGTTTGAACGAAGGCATCGGCGTGATCCCGTGGAGCCCGCTCGCCCGTGGCTTCCTCACCGGCAAC
>JANLXP010000590.1:0-2986 GCA_031365165.1 Alphaproteobacteria bacterium | reverse complement strand
GCATGAACACGAAATCCGCATCGGACTCGACGTTTTCCGCTGCAGCCACGTTTTCCGCTGCGGCGCCCGCGATCCCGCCGATGAGCAGCATGCGCGCGCCACCCCACAAGGCGTTCCGTCCTGAGAACAGGCTTAGCGCGGCGCCAACGGCGAACAACGCACATCCAGACAGTCCAGCCGCTATCGCGACGGCTTGTGATCCGGCGCCGAGCAGGAACGGCGCCAAGGGCAGGACTGCACCCAACGCAAACGCAATGAACGACGAGATCGCCGCGATCCAGGGCGAGCCTAGATCGTCAGGATTAAGTCCCAGCTCTTCACGCGCAAGCGCATTGAGGGCTTGGGTCGGATCGGTGACAAGCCTCCGCGCGATTGTCCGCGCTTCGTCGATCGGCACGCCACGCGCAGCATAAATCAGGGCAAGCTCTTCAGCTTCTTCCGCCGGATAGCGCTCCAGCTCATCGCGTTCCTGCCCAATTTGGTATTCGAACATCTCGCGCTGAGACAGCATGGACACGAACTCGCCCGCCGCCATCGAAAAGGCACCAGCAAGCAATCCGGCGACACCGGTCAAGATAATGATCTGCGATTCGGCACCCGCTCCGGCGACGCCAAGAATAAGGCACGCGCTCGACACCAACCCGTCATTCACACCGAACACACCAGCCCGTAATGCACCGCCGCCCCCACCACGATGCCGGACACCGATTTCGCGCACATCCTTAGGCATAACGTGCCCTGCGGGCGCCGCGCTGTCGTAGACGGAGAGGCCGCGGATCTTGGACGCCGCGAGAATTGCCCTGCATCGGCGCGGCGAAAGCGCCCGCACGATCGCCGCTGTCAGATGCAGTCGCAGACCGGGACGAAACGCGGGCGGCTTCGCAATGATGGACCCGGCAATGATGCTCGCCTGCCGCTCGGCAGCGATCGCCAGGTCGCGAAACAATTGGCTCTTCTTCGGATCACTTTCGGCTGCCGCTACCTGTCGGTAGAGCCACACTGAAGCAATCTCCTCATGCCAGCGTTCTTCCATCGACATCTGTACACGCGCTCCATCAAACCGTCGCTAGCGTCAACGGTTAGGTTTCATTGTGCCGGCGACGCCCTTGGCCTTCCCGATGCCAAGCGTTCGCGCCATATGGGCTTCAATACTTCGAGAAGAACGAGCACCACGACACCGGCAACGAGCGTTACCGCGAGATCGTCCAAGTGCAGCGGTCCAAAGCGGAAAAGTCCGCGCGCCCACGGCCAAAGGAGCGTTAGGCTCAACAGCACGGTGACAGCAAGTAGCACCCATGCCAGCGCCGCATTCGGTCTGCGGAGAGCGGTTACCAGTGACGCGCTGAAGGAGCGATTGACAAAAATCAAGCTGACAATTGTCAGCACCAAAGAAAAGACGGTCAGTGCCCGTACTTCCGCTTCCGGCATGCCGCGCCAAAGCCCCGTTATGAAGATGCCGGCGACGAGCACAAACGCGAGGACACCCTGCAGAAGGCCCCAGCCGATCAGCGAGCCGGAGAACAGTGGTTCATCGGGGACTCTGGGCCGTCGGCGCATCACATCGTCCTCCTCCTTCTCGGCCTCGAAGACGAGCGAGCACACCGGATCTATCACCATCTCAAGGAACGCGATGTGCATGGGACCGAATAGGATCGGCAAGCCGAACAGCAGCGGAAGCAGCGCCAGCCCTGCGATCGGCACATGCACGGCCAAGATAAAGCCCATGGCCTTGCGGAGGTTGTCGTAGATTCGGCGGCCGAGCCGGACGGCCGTCACGATCGAGCCGAAATCGTCGTCGAGCAGCACGATCGAGGAAGCCTCGCGTGCCACGTCCGTTCCGCGTCCGCCCATGGCAATGCCGATGTGCGCTGCCTTAAGAGAGGGCGCGTCATTGACGCCGTCGCCGGTCATGGCAACGACCTCGCCGTTCGCCTTAAGCGCGCTAACGATGCGAAGCTTCTGCTCCGGCAATATCCGCGCAAAGACGGTTGCCTTCTCTATACGGCGCGCCAGTTCCGCGTCGCTCAATTGGTCGAGGTCTTCGCCTGTCACAAGGTCTTCGAAATCGAGTCCCGCCTGGCGAGCTATTGCTTTGGCTGTCGCCGGGTAGTCGCCGGTGATCATGATTACCTTGATCCCAGCCGACCGGCATTCGCTCACAGCATTGGGCACACTTTGCCGCAGCGGATCGGCAAGGCCGACGAGGCCCAAGAACTCGAACGCGAAATTGTGCTGCGCATCCGGCAGTACTGACCCCGCGAAGGCGGCACGGGCGACACCCAACACGCGCAGGCCCTCGGAGGCCATGGTGTCCACCGATTTGGTCAATGCAGCGACGTCCGCAGTATTGAGGTGGCAAAGGTCAGCGATAGCCTCGGGTGCACCCTTGGTCGCAATGACGAACTCTTGGCTGTCCTGTGTCGCTTGCCAGACGTGTGTCATGGCGAGCAGATCGGGACGAAGCCCATACTCGCGCACGAGCTTCCACTCGGGTCCGTGCACATGCTCGGTTTGCTTCAACCGCTCACGCCCGAGGTCATGGAAAGCCTTCTCCATGGGGTCGAAGGGGTCCCGTGCACTGGCGAGAATTCCAAACTCGACCAAGACGTGGAAAGCTTCCGGCAGTACGGCGCCGGGCGATTTATCGGACCGAAAGACTTCACCGCTTTGCGCACGCAACTCGGCAATAGACATGCGGTTTTGGGTTAGCGTACCGGTTTTATCCGTACACAGAACCGTGGCGGAGCCAAGGGTTTCGATCGCTGAAGCGCGCCGGGTCAGTACGCGCGCCTGCGAAATCCTCCAGGCGCCCATCGCCATGAACACGGCGAGGACGACGGGGAACTCCTCGGGCAGCATCGACATGCCGAGTGCAATGCCGGCGAGCACTGCGTCGAGCCACCCACCGCGCAAGGTACCGTAAAGCAGCACCGCGACGACACTCACCGCTCCCCCTACCATGCCGAACCAGCGCGCGAGGCGGCGG
>JANLXP010000587.1:0-3877 GCA_031365165.1 Alphaproteobacteria bacterium | reverse complement strand
CGACGCGCTCGCCCGCCGACGCGCGCACGAAACCCGCGACGATCTTTTCGATCCGCCCGTCCTTCACATAGACGGTCTGCTCCTTCAGCGGCTCTTGGCCAGGCACCGCGTAGAGCGTGCCCGCATAGATCAACTTCGTATCGGCAAACGCCGCAGTCGCAAGACCGAAACTCAAGAGTCCAAGTAGAAGCGCTCGCATCAGTCCTTAGCTCCCGCGCGTTTCGCATACTCCCAACCAAGGTCGCCGAGCGGCCGAACGGCTGCCGCCATCGTCGCCGCGTGCGCGCTCGATGCCGTCCCGTCACGCACACGCCCGGCGATCCCCTGCAAGATGCCGCCGATGCGGAAGAAGTTGTACGCGAAGTAGAAGTCGAGCCCTTCGATGCCCGGCCGCCCCGTGCGCTTGCAGTACATCGCGACGTACTCAGCCTCCGTCGGAATGCTCAGCGCCTTCAGATCGGCGCCCGTCAGGCTCCCGGTGCCACCGCCCGTGCCGCCCGGCGGCATCCGCCACTGCATGATGTGATAGGTGAAATCGGCAAGCGGATCGCCGATCGTCGAAATCTCCCAATCGAGTACGGCGAGCACCTTGGGCTCGGTTGGGTGCAGGATCATATTGTCGAGCCGGTAGTCGCCGTGCACGATCCCTGCGCGCTCGCCCGCCGGAATATGCTCGGGCAGCCACGCCATCAGCTTGTTCATCGACGGGATCGTCTCCGTCTCCGACGCGACGTATTGCTTTCCCCAACGCGAGATCTGCCGCGCGAAGTAACTGCCGGGCTTGCCGAAATCGCCGAGCCCGAGCTTCTCGTGGTCGAGTTGGTGCAGCTTCGCCAGCGTCTCGTTCATCGCATCATAGATCGCGAAACGCTGCTTCGGCTCCAACCCTGGAAGCTGCGGCTCCCAGATGACGCGCCCCTCGACGCACTCCATCACATAGAACATCGTGCCGGCGACGCTTTCGTCGGTACACAGCACGTAAGGCTTCGGCACCGGAAACCCGGTCGGGTAAAGCGCCGAGATGATGCGGAACTCCCGGTCCACCGCATGCGCCGACGGCAAAAGCTTGCCGGGCGGCTTGCGGCGCAGAACATATTTCGTCTTGGGCGTCACAAGTTGGTAGGTCGGGTTCGACTGCCCGCCCTTGAACTGGCGAATGGTCAGCGGTCCCTCAAACCCGGGCACATGATCGCTGAGATAGGCCTCAAGTTTCGCCGCATCCAACGCGTGCTGCGGCGCGACATCCTTCGTGCCGCTAAATTGCTCTTGGCGCGACGGTTGAGACATGGGGGCGCTTCCTCGATTGCTTTCGCGCCATTCATACCCATTCCGCTCAGCGAGGGAAGGGCGCAAAGAAGGCCGCGAGACCGCTACGTCCGGTTGACCGCACGCCAGCCGATATCGCGCCGGCAAAACCCTTCGGGCCAGTCGATCAAGTCGACCGCACGATATGCGCGTGCCTGCGCCTCGGCGACGTCGCGTCCCAGGGCCGTAACGTTCAACACGCGCCCGCCGTTCGCGACGAGTGCGCCGTCCTTCACGACCGTTCCCGCATGAAAAATCTCGACACCCTCGACTGCCGAAGCCTTGTCGAGCCCGCGGATCACGGTCCCCTTGAGCGGCGCCTCCGGATACCCGCGCGCCGCCATCACGACCGTCAACGCCGCCTCATCGCGCCAACGCGCATCCACCGTCTTCAAGGCGCCATCGGCAACCGCCAGCAACAATGGCACGATGTCGGACTTGAGCCGCATCATCAGAACTTGCGTTTCGGGATCGCCGAACCGCGCGTTGTATTCGATCAGCTTCGGCCCTTCGGCGGTGAGCATCAGGCCCGCGAACAAGACGCCTTTGAACGGACGCCCCTTCGCCTTCATCGCGCGCACGGTGGGCAGGATGATGCGCTCCAACGTCTGGCGCTCGATCGCAGGCGTAAAGACGGCCGCCGGCGAGTAGGCGCCCATGCCGCCGGTGTTCGGCCCGACATCGCCGTCGCCGACACGCTTGTGATCTTGCGCCGCGCCGAACGGCAACACGTTCTCGCCGTCGCACAAGACGAAGAAGCTGGCTTCATCGCCCGTTAGAAATTCTTCGATGACGATACTCTGCCCCGACGCACCGAACGCGCCCGCAAACATGGAATCGATCGCAGCCGAGGCCTCCGCCCGCGTCGAGGCGATGATGACGCCCTTGCCCAGCGCCAATCCATCCGCCTTGATCACGACCGGCAACGGATGATCCGACGCATAGTCCTTCGCGGACGCCGCATCGCTGAACCGCTTGAACCGTGCCGTCGGAATCCCTTCGGCCTCGCAAAGCTCTTTCGTGAACCCTTTCGACCACTCAAGCTCGGCCGCCGCCTTCGACGGCCCGAAATGTTTGATCCCAGCCGCCGCCAACCGGTCGGCGAGCCCACCGGCGAGCGGATTGTCCGGCCCGATCACGACGAAGTCGATTTGCTTCTCGCGCGCGAAAGCGACGATGCGATCGAAGTCCATCACATCGATCGCGACGCATTCGGCGACCGCAGCGATCCCTCCATTCCCAGGCGCGCAATAAAGCTTGGTCGTCAACGGCGACGCCGCAATCGCCCAGCACAAGGCATGCTCGCGCCCACCGGAGCCGATAACGAGGATCTTCATGGGGTCGCCACCTGCGGAAAACGTGCCCCTTATTGTCATGGTCCGCTAAAGCGAACCACCCACGACTTCCGCGTGTCGAAAGAAAATCGTGGACGTCGCCCGCAGCACCAAGGCTTTCCCCCGCGGCGAGCCTCCGCCCAGTGCTGCTCTCGCGCGGGTTGGTTGGCCCTTGAGCCCACACTCACTAGCTTGGGGCCTCCCGCAGAATCGTGGAGCGCCTCAATATGTCCCTGCCGATCCGCAGCATTGCAGCCGTAGCCGCCACCGTCGGCTTACTCACGGCCTGCCAGACGATGGACGGGGGCGGGCAGGGCGGTTCGCCGACCTGGGCGCGCTTCCAAAGCGACTACATCGAAACAGTCTTCAAAGATGAGCCCGCTTTCGGCGCCTCGCAAGGCCGCCATGAATACGACGGCACGCTGCCCGATTGGAGCGAGGCTGGCCTGAAACAATCCGCCACCTTCTACAAATCGTCCATCGACGCCGCGTTAGCGTTTCAGGGTTTGAGCGACAGCGACCGGTTTCAGCGCGACTATCTCGTCGCCGTCGCGCGCGGCAATCTCTTCTGGCTCGAGACGGCAGATCAACCGCACACGAACCCCGCTTACTACATGGGCGCGCTCAGCCCCTCGATGTACACGACGCGTCCCTACGCGCCGGCCAAGACGCGCCTCAAGGCCTACATCAAATATCTGGGCGAAGTTCCGCCATCGGCGACGCAGATTCGCGCGAACTTAAAGACGCCGCTCTCGCTCACCTTCGTCGACTACGGCAAGGCTTCGTTCGGCGGGCTCGCGGAATACTATCAAGGCGACGGCAAGAAAGCGTTCGCCGAAGTCAAAGACGAAAAGCTGCAAGCCGACCTAACGGCCGCCTCCGACGCCGCCGCAAAAGCAATGACGGCGCTCGCGAGTTGGGTCGAAGGCCAGCGCCCGCATGCCCGCCACACGTTCCAGCTTGGCGCCGCGCGCTTCGAGCAGATGGTGCGCGACACCGAGATGGTGGATCTGCCCATCGCCGAACTCGAACGCATCGGCCGCGCGGATCTAAAGCGCAATCAGCAAGCACTGAAAGCGGCGTGCGCGGCCTACGCCCCGCGCCAATCGATCCCCAAATGCGTCGAGCGCGCAGCCCAGGACAAACCACAAGGCGGCGCCGTCCCCGGTGCCCGCGCGCAGCTCGCGGGCTTGAAGAAGTTCATCGCCGACAACGACCTGGTCTCGATCCCCGGCACC
>JANLXP010000583.1:0-1598 GCA_031365165.1 Alphaproteobacteria bacterium | reverse complement strand
TCGGCGTCGAGGAAGATGTCGTCGTCGTAGTCGCGACCGCCTGCGGTGTGGTTCTTGGTCGCCAAGATCAACTGAACGACGTGCGAGCGTAAGTTGCCCTCCGCGCCCAGATCGTCGAGTTCCTTCATCGCGCGCTCGGCGCTTTTCGCTTCGTTGTCGGAGCGCCGCGGGTCGTAGACGATGTCGTGATACCAGGCCGCGAATGCGACGCGTGGTGCATCGCCGATCTCTTCGCCGTGCGTTTCCAGCGTGTCGAACAGCGACGTCAGGTGGGCCAGCGTGTGGTAATGGCGCTGCGGCTCGGAATACGACGCGCAGATGCGCTCGAACGTGCGACCCACAACGTCGGCGTTGAAGTTGCCGAGCATTTGAACGTGGGTGCGCCAGCGGGCTTTGAGGGCTTCGATCAACGCTTCTCCTCCATCGCACTGACGAACCTGTCGAAGAGGTATTGGCTGTCGTGCGGGCCGGGTGAGGCTTCGGGATGATATTGGACGGAGAACACCGGGCGTCCTTCAAGGCTTAGGCCGCAGTTCGTGCCGTCGAACAGGGACGTGTGCGTTTCCTTCACACCGCGCGGGAGTGTTGCGGTGTCGACGGTGAAGCCGTGGTTCATGGAGACGATTTCGACTTTGCCGGTGGCGAGGTCTTTCACCGGGTGGTTTGCGCCGTGATGGCCTTGGTGCATCTTTTTTGTTTTCGCGCCGAGTGCGAGTGCAAGCATTTGGTGGCCGAGGCAGATGCCGAAAACGGGCACGCCGCTATCGACTATTTTCTTGATCACCGGGCCTGCATACGTGCCGGTCGCCGCTGGATCGCCTGGGCCGTTCGAAAGGACGACACCATCGGGCTTCATGTGCTGGATGGTCTCGTAGCTTGTGTCCGCGGGGACGACTGTCAGCCGCGCGCCGATGCTGGCCAGCGAGCGCAGGATGTTGCGCTTCACGCCGTAGTCGATGACGACCACGTTGAAGCGCGCTTTCCGTTGCGCCTTGTAGCCTTCGTTCCACGCCCACCGTTGCTCGTCGAGCGTCCAGATTTGGCGCGCGGTCACGTCTTTGGCTAAGTCCATACCTTCGAGGCCGGGCCAGTTCGCGGCTTCTTTCTTCAAGGCGTCGAAGTCGAACGTTCCGGTCGCGTCGTGCGCGATGACGCCGTTCGGCATGCCGTTCTCGCGGATCAGGCGCGTCAGACGGCGCGTATCGATGCCGCCAAGCGCCACCATGTTGTGGCGCTTCAACCAGATGTCGAGATGTTGCGCATTGCGGTAGTTCGAGGGATCGGTGATCGATGCCTTGACGATCATGCCGCGTGCGGCGGGCGTGACCGTTTCGATGTCTTCCGTGTTCGTGCCGACATTGCCGATGTGGGGGAAGGTGAAGCAGATGATCTGCGCTGCGTAGGAGGGGTCGGTCAGGATTTCCTGATAGCCCGTCATTGCGGTGTTGAAGCAGACTTCGCCGACCGCGTGGCCGGTTGCGCCTAGGCCAAAACCCTCAAAAACGGTGCCGTCGGCGAGCACGAGTGCACCCGTGATTCCTTTCCGCGCGCGGGCAGGGCCCATCTCGCGGGGGCTTGTGGTCATGGTCATGTCGGTT
>JANLXP010000574.1:0-1205 GCA_031365165.1 Alphaproteobacteria bacterium | reverse complement strand
CGATTGCACGCCTCTTCCAGGCTCAAGAGTCCACCGCGCACAGCGGCGACCACTTCGGCCTTGCGGCGAATGACCCACCGCTTCGTGTTCGGCGGCGGCAGATCTGCAATCGTCAGCGGGCTACCATCCGGCCCGATGACGTAGGTAACACGGCCTTGCCGTTCTTCGCTCATCACAATACGCGCTCCCGTACTCAGTACACCCCATTTCGGCGAAGCCTACGCCTGAGCCGCTTAAAACCACGTTTTTGAGCGTGGTTACGCAGGCCTTGTGCCGATCTCAGCAACTCCCGTGCCAACCGCAACGAAGCGTTCAGAGGTGTAAACGCCCGCGCAAATCCGCCCCTCGTTTGCGCCTGTTCTTCGATGGCCGCGTTATGAGTTCGGATGCGATTCAGTAAGGTCCGTGAACAGTTCCTCTTTGGAACGTCGCCACGCCCTGCCGGTCATACTTTGTAGGCAAAAAATATTTGCGCCCACAGAGTAGAACCTAGGCGGAAAGGGGCCTTCTTCAAGGCCCCAGCGGCGTTCCGGCAGATTGCCTCAAACGGCCTCCTGCCTATATTTCGCGGCCCCATGAGCCAGAGCCAAGATATCCGCACACTGATGAACCTGCCAGGCGAGCCGGCGCGGACACGCGTTGTCGCGGCCATGTCTGGCGGCGTGGACAGTGCGGTTGCGGCAGCGTTGGTGCGGCAAGCGGGCTTTGACGTCGTCGGCGTGACGCTGCAGCTTTATGCGAGCGACGGGCAGCCGAAGCGCAAGGGGTCGTGCTGTGCGGGGCAAGATATCTACGACGCGAAAGCAGCGGCGGAACGCATCGGGATTCCGCACTACACGCTCGACTACGCAGAGCGGTTCAAGGCCTCGGTGATGGAGGATTTCGCGGCGTCCTATGTGCGCGGCGAGACGCCGATCCCGTGTGTGAAGTGCAACGAGACCGTCAAGTTTCGCGACCTGCTGGCAGCGGCGCAAGATATGGGCGCCTCGGCACTGGTGACCGGCCACTACATTCGCCGGGCCGATGGCGCGCACGGGGCTGAACTGCATCGTGCGGTCGATGCATCGCGCGATCAGAGTTATTTCCTATTTGCGACGACGCGGGCGCAGCTCGACTTCGTGCGCTTTCCGCTTGGTGGCTTGCCGAAGAGCGAGACCCGCGCGCTGGCGGCCGAGATGGGTTTGGCGCTTGCCGACAAGCCGGAC
>JANLXP010000157.1:0-16028 GCA_031365165.1 Alphaproteobacteria bacterium | reverse complement strand
TATTTGTAGGTGAGGCCAACGCCGCCCTTAAGGCGCGTAACGCGCATACAGCTTGTGCCGAAGTTCACGGTCGCGGATGCGTCGCAGCGCATCACGAACATGGAGCCGTCCTCGAGCGTCGCGGTCAGCCACTCGGTGTTTTCGTAACCGGTACCGGGATCAAACTTGTATGTGGTGAGGCCGTGCGGGCCCGGGATGCCGTCGGGCGTGCTGGAGTACGGCTTGATGCCGCGTTCGAATTTGTCTTGGTAGGTCAGTCTGGCGCGATCGACGGCCAGCACGATTTGGACGACACGTCCGTTCCAAGCGTTCGAGGTGAACTCTTTCGCCTCGGCTTGCGTCCAGCCGGTCAAACCCGGCAGCAGCGCGTGCATCGGTACGTCGTCAGCATCGCCATCGCTGCGCGAGCGGCGAAGCTTCGTGTAGTTCGCGGGGATGCGGAAGACTGTGTTGTCGATGCGGATGTCGGCGGTGCTCGTCGACGCGGTCGGCCACGTCGTGTTGCCTTGCAGGTCGTCGACGGTCGGTCCCGTGAACAGGATGTAGAAGCCGCCGGCGATCAGGCCTGCGACCACGAGAAAGATTGCGGGCAGGATCCAGCTCGAATGAGCGTGGACTTCTCCCCCGAGGGCGGCGTCGGCGTCGCGTTGGTCTAATCTCATGCGGGCACTATTCGTCGCGAGTGGTTTCCGGATTCTTGGAATCGAATCTGGCGTTGCATTCTCTCACCGGGGCCGTGACTGATCTGCAACAGTTTCTTTCTGAGCGTGCCGTGCCGCGCGGAGCGCCGCAATAGGCGAGTGGCGCCTTTGTTGTCGCAAAGCGGGACAGGCGGCCCCAGAAATCGGCGGTTGGCATGGGTGCTGCGTAGTGAGGGGCGGAAGCCAATTCTGGGGTACCACATGTTTGTCGATGCCGGCTTTACCCTTATTTTCGCGCTCGTGATCGGGTTCGTGATCTCTGGGATCATGTCCAACCTATTCCAGCTGATGCTGAACGGGACTTCGTTGCTGCATTTCCCGGTGACCTCGGACCTGCGGCGCCTGGCGGTGGTTGGGGTGATGCTTTTGTCCGGACCGCACATTCTTGTGAGGGCTGCTGATAGGTCGCTTCGGGATGGCGATTGGCCGTTTTCCTACATCGCCGCCTGCTTTGGCTTGGGCGTCTTTTGGTCGTTTGTACTGGGCTACGTGGCGCTCTTGGCCTTTGTCTAAGCCGTTTACGAATTGGTGACGGTAGCGTCATTTAGGTACTTGAAACGACTGTTTGAAACCCCTACTTCAGCTTCGCATGTGCAGCATGCGTTTGCGAGATAGGGGTTTTCAATGCTGAACCGCATCACCAATGGCCTGGTCGTCGCCCTGATGGGGTTGGTGCTGGTGCTCTTTGAGTTTGGCTCCGTGAAGCCGGGCGATGCGTTGTTCATCGCCGCGGCGATCGTTGCGGTGTTCACGGGTCAACAGCTGATCCAGCGCGACCAGATGGGTTTCGCGCAAGCAGCGACGACGATGTTCACCGAGCCCAGGTCTTGGCGCAGCCGCTCGTCCTTTGCGGCGTACTTCGCGTGCCTGGCGCTCGGCGCTCTCGTGACGGTGCAGGCGGTCCTCTTCGCCTAAAGCACGGTTAGCATCGCGGCCACGAGTGGGTGGCGCACGATATCTTTGTCCTCCAGCCTAATCACGGCGATGTCTTCGAGCGTGCTCAAGCGATCGGCGACTTGGGCAAGCCCGCTCATGCCGGGCAAGAGATCCGTTTGATCGGGATCGCCCGTCATCACCATCGTCGATTGCCAGCCAAGCCGCGTGAGCAGCATCTTCAATTGGCCGTACGTGCAGTTCTGCGCCTCGTCGATGACGATGAAGGCGTTGTTGAGCGTGCGGCCACGCATATAGGCGATGGGCGCAATTTCGATGACGCCTTCGGCGAGATAGGCCTTCAGACGTTTGTTGCCGAGCCGGTCGGAGAGCGCGTCGTAGAGCGGGCGCAGATACGGCGCGAGCTTGTCTTCGAGCCCACCGGGCAGGAAGCCTAAGTTTTCGCCTGCCTCGACGGCAGGGCGCGACAGCAAGATGCGTGAGGCTTTGCCGTCTTCCAAGGCTTCAACTGCCTTGGCGATCGCGAGATACGTCTTGCCGGTGCCGGCGGGGCCGGCTGCGACCACGAGGTTGCGCTTGTCGATTGCTTCCAGAAGCCGGCGCTGATTGTCGGAACAGGGCTTTACGTGGCGGACATAGGCGCGCTCGCCGTTTCCTTGGTCGCGATCGAGTGGCGTCCAACCTTCCCGCTTCGGGAATAGTGCGCGGACTTTTCCTTTATCCTGATAATCGTCACGCATGCGGCGGCGGGCGGCACGTTTACCCATGGGCTAAACTCCCCTCGTACGCGGACGCACGCGCGAGGATCGCGCGTGCCATCCAAACCAACAAAAATCGAGAAGTTCGTGTGACAGCAGTGTCGGGTGCGAGGCACGCCGGGCTTGCTAGGGCGCGGCGCCTGCAACGGTCCAAACGTGATCCCAAGACGGGCACTAGGACGCAAAGTGACTCCTGATACGAATCACACGGCTGAACTTAGCGTACCGAGTTTCTATCGCTTCTTGGGTAAACGAAAGCTGACTGCTTTGCGGGTGTTGCGCGAAAGACTCAAATCCCAATCACCAGCCCAAGCGCGTGGCGCGAAATAGGGCAGGTGCGATCGCGGTGACGTAAAGCGCGATCACGCCCATTTGGATCGGTTGGGCAAGTTGGCGGCTGATGCCTGCTGCTTCCGCCACGTCGCCGGTCACTTTTAGCAGCACGAACAGCACCGCGAGGCCTGCGATCGTCGCGATGATCGCCACCGCCCAGTTGCCGTGGCGTTGGTAGTTGACCCAACGCTCTTCGATCAACCTGCCGGCCCACCAGAAGAAAAGGAACGCACAGAGCGCCAAGATACCTGCCGGTAGCGTGCCGCCATGCGGCCAGATTACGGCCATGATCGGTGCAATGAGGGCGAGGCCGATGAGTTGTGCCGCCGGATGGGCTTCGGTGATGGCGCGTTCCTCGGTGAGGCCCTTGAAGATGAAGATGCAAGCAACGCCCAGCAGTGCGCCGCCCAGCACATCCTCCACATCGTGCACGCCGAGATAGAGGCGCGAGAAGCAAACGCCCGCCGCGATGATAGCGGCCGCGACCCAAGCCCACGTGCGCTTGATCTCCATGGCGAGCCAGAACCACATTGCGACCGCGATCTGTGCGTGGCCCGACGGGAAGCCGAACGAGTCACCCACGCGGCCATCGAGCGCGAACGCGATGGGCGGGCGCGGGTCCATGAACAGTTCCTTTAGGAACGTGTTCGAGAGGCCGACGATGCCGATGAGAAACGCGAGGCGCGTAAACAGCGCCTTGTCCCACAGCCAATAACCCAGCGGCAGCAGGACGAGGAAGAACTCGGTGTAACCGGCCAATGTGAACGCGTTGAAGATTTGCGTGGCCGTGTCCGAGCGGAGCGGCAGCACCCAGGAGATGTCGTGGAGAAAGCTTTCCATCAATGGGGCGTACAGCACCGCGCCGGGTTTCGCCAAGCGAGCGCGTACGATTCACGGTGCTATCTGTGTCGCAGACAGCACACGAATTTAGATGCGATCTCGCCGTTTTCCGCAGGTTGCGGGCGCGCTACCAGCGCACGCCCTCGAACTCGTTGAACTGCATCTGACTGCCATCGGCGGCCGTGAGGATGCCGGCATGGACCCCGCCGAAATCGTACGTCGCGCCCGATCCGTGCAGCACGTAGGTCTGCCCAGTGTCGAGTTGCAGCAGCCAATCGCCGGATGCGAGCGCGGGCGTTGAACCGGAAGCGATCGCCTGCATCCAGCCGGCGCTGCCCGCGGACGTGTCGATCTGGAGGTAGTCGGTGCCGGCCCCGCCATAGGCCGTGTCGCTGCCTGCGGTGAGACCGAAGTGGATGATGTCGTTGCCGTCACCGCCCGACATCACGTTCGCACCCGAGTTGCCGTAGAACGTGTCGTTGAACGACGAACCGGTCACATTCTCGAAGCCCGAGATCGAGTCGCCCTGTGCATCGCCGCCCGAGACGGCGTTCGTGCGCAGATTGACGGTGACGCCCGCCGTCGAGCCTGCGTAGGAAAGCGTGTCGATGCCGGCGTCGCCCGCCAACGTGTCGCTGCCAGCACCACCAACGATCGTGTCGTTGCCGTTGCCGCCGTAGAGCTTGTCGTTGCCGGTGCCGCCGTAAATCGTGTCGTCGCCGGCACTGCCGGTGATCGTGTCGTTGCCCGCGCCGCCGTCGATCTTGACGATACCGGTGAGCGTGGTGGTCGAGAAGTTCAGCGTGTCGTTGCCTGTGTTGGCCGCGATCGAAACGTTGGCGAAGCCGTTGGAACTGATTTCCTCGATCCCGCTCGCGGTTCCGAATCCGGACTGCAAGCCGATTACGACGTCGTTTGCCGTCGCGACCACGCGATCGGTGCCGCTGGTGCCGGTATCGGAATACGCGTCAAAGCCGTTGCCGGCGCCGATCTGATAGGTGTCGGAGCCGCCCGCGCCACGCAAACTGTCGTCGCCCGCGCCGCCGACAATCGTGTCGTCGGCCGCGCTGCCGGTGATCGTATCGTTGCCGGCGCCGCCGTCGATTTTGGCGATGCCGGTGAGCGTCGTCGCCGAGAAGTCGTAAGTGTCGGCGCCCGTGCTGCCCACGATCGAGACGTTTGTGAAGCCGCCCGAATTGATCTCTTCAATGCCATTGGTGGGCCCAAAGCCCGAGGTCAAACCAATGGCCACATCATTTGCAGTTGCGACGACGCGGTCGGTGCCGCTTGTGCCGGTATCCGAAAACGTGTCGACGCCGTCGCCGACACCGACTTGATAGGTGTCGGAGCCGCCACCGCCGCGCAAGGTGTCGTTACCAACGCCGCCCGCGATCGTGTCGTCGCCGGCGCTGCCGGTGATGGTGTCATTGCCGGCGCCGCCGTCGATCTTGGCGATCCCGGTAAGGGTCGTCGCCGAGAAGTCCAACGTATCAGCGCCGGTTCCGCCTTGGATCGTGACGTTTGCAAAGCCGTTGGCGGAAATCGTTTCGATACCGCTTGCCGGGGCAAAGCCCGAGCGAAGACCGATGGCGACACCGCTGGCGTTCGCCACGATCGTATCGACGCCGCTAGTGCCGGTGTCTGTGTAGCCGTCGAAGCCGCCGCCGGTGCCGACGACATATGTGTCGCTGCCTGCGCCACCGTCGAGTGTGTCGTCGCCGGCGCCGCCATCGAGCGTGTCGTTTCCGCCGCCGCCGTTCAGTATGTCGTTGCCGATGCCGCCCAGGATCGTATCGTCGCCGGCGCTGCCGGTGATCGTATCGTTGCCGGAACCGCCGTCGATCTTCGTAATTCCCGTCAACGTCGTGGACGAGAAATTGAGCGTGTCGTTCGTCGTGTCGCCTTGAATCGAGACGTTGACGAATCCGTTGGCGCTGATCTCTTCGATGCCGCTGGCGGGTGCGAAGCCCGACGCCACGCCGATCGCCACATTGTTCGCCGTTGCGACGATGCGATCCGTGCCGCTCGTGCCGGTATCGGCGAAGCTGTCGAAGCCATCGCCCGCGCCGATTTGGTAAGTGTCGGAACCGCCGCCGCCGCGCAAGCTGTCGTTGCCCGTGCCGCCGACGATCGTGTCATTGCCGGCACTGCCGGTGATCGTGTCCGTGCCTGCGGCGCCGTCGATCTTCGTGATGCCGGTGAGGGTCGTCGCCGAGAAGTCGAGCGTGTCGTTACCCGTGCCGCCTACGATCGTGACGTTCGTGAAGCCGTTCGCGCTGATTTCTTCGATGCCGTTTGTGGGTCCGAAGCCAGACGTCAAGCCGATCGCCACGTTGTTTGCCGTCGCGACGACGCGGTCCGTGCCGCTGGTGCCTGTGTCGGTGATCGTGTCGACGCCGTCGCCCACGCCGATTTGATAAGTGTCGGAGCCGCCGCCGCCGCGCAACGTGTCGTTACCCAAGCCGCCGACGATCGTGTCGTCACCGGCGCTGCCTGTGATCGTGTCGTTGCCCGCGCCGCCGTCGATCTTCGCGATGCCGGTGAGGGTTGTCGCCGAGAAGTCCCACGTGTCGGCGCCCGTGCCGCCTTGGATCGAGACGTTTGCAAAACCGTTGGCGGAAATCGCTTCGATGCCGCTTGCAGGGGCAAAGCCGGAGCGCAGGCCGATGGCGACGCCCGCAGCGTTCGCAACGATAGTGTCAACGCCGCTGGTGCCGGTGTCGGTGTAGCCGTCGAAGCCAGCGCCTGCGCCGACGACGTAAGTGTCGCTGCCTGCGGCGCCGTCCAGCGTATCGTCCCCGACGCCGCCTTCGAGCGTGTCGTTTCCGCCGCCGCCGTTCAGGACGTCATTGCCGACGCCGCCCAAGATCGTGTCGTCGCCGGCGCTGCCGGTGATCGTGTCGTTGCCCGCGCCGCCGTCGATCTTCGCGATTCCGGTGAGTGTGGTCGACGAGAAATTGAGCGTGTCGTTTGTCGTGTCGCCTTGGATCGACACGTTGGCAAATCCGCCGCTGCTGATTTCTTCGATGCCGCTGGCCGGCGCGAAGCCCGATTGAAGGCCGATCGCGGTATTTGCCGCCATCGCGACGATGCGGTCGGTGCCGGATGTGCCGTTGTCTTGGTACCGGTCGAAGCCATCGCCGGTGGTGTAGCGATAGGTGTCGCTGCCGTCGCCGCCGTTCAGCGCGTCGTTGCCGGCGCCACCGACGATGATGTCGTCGCCTGCGTTGCCGTTGATCGTGTCGTTGCCGGCCAAACCATTGATAATGTCCATGGTGGCAGTGCCGTTCAGCGTGTCGTTGCCGCTCGTGCCGTTGATGGCCTCGGCAACATCGGTCACGGTGATAGTCAAGCTTTTCGTGAAGCTGAGCCCGCCCGCGTCGGTCGCAGTGACGTTCAGGGTGACGGTCGGTGTCACTTCGTAGTCGAGCGAGACGCCGGCTTTGAGCTTCAGCTGACCGCCAACGACTTGGAAGCGGCTGTCGGAGACGGTGTAGGTGTGGGTGTCGCCCACGTCTTGATCGGTTGTCGAGAGCGTGCCGATGATGGCGCCGGCCGCGTTCTCGGCGACCACCGAATTGGAGAGCGCGATGTCGGTCGGCGTTTCGTTGACGTTGCCGACCGTGATCGTGAAGTTCTCGCTGTAGGAGAGACCGCCCGCGTCGGTCGTCGCCACCTGGAGCGTGACCGTCGGCTCGGTTTCGCGATCGAGGCTGATGCCCGCCTTCAACTTGAGCTGGCCGCCAACCACTTGGAAGCGGCTGTCGGAGACGGTGTAGGTGTGGCTGTCGCCCACGTCGGGGTCGACCGTCGAGAGCGTGCCGACGACGGCGCCGGCCGCATTCTCGGCCACGCTCGAATTGGAGAGCGCGATGTCGGTCGGGTTCTCGTTTACGTTCGCGACGGTGATCGTGAAGTTTTCGTTGTAGGACAAGCCGCCCGCGTCGGTCGTTGCGACTTGGATCGTGACGCTCGGCTCTGTTTCGCGGTCGAGCGCGATGCCGGCCTTCAATTTCAGCTGGCCGCCGATGACTTCGAAGCGGTTGTCCGAAACCGTGTAGCTATGGCTATCGCCAGCGTCGGGGTCGACGGTCGAGAGCGTGCCAATCACAGCGCCGGCCGCGTTCTCGCTCACCATCGCATTCGAAAGTGCGATGTCGGTTGGATTTTCGTTCACGTTCGTGACGGTGATCGTGAAGTTTTCGTTGTACGACAAGCCGCCGGCGTCGGTCGTTGCGACTTGGATCGTGACGCTGGGCTCGGCTTCGTAGTCGAGGGCGATGCCCGCCTTCAATTTCAGCTGCCCAGCGATGACTTCGAAGCGGTTATCAGACACCGTGTAGGTGTGGCTATCGCCTGCATCGGGATCGACGGTCGAGAGCGTGCCGACGACGGCGCCAACCGCATTCTCGGCCACCGTCGTATTCGAGAGCGCGATGTCGGTCGGGCTCTCGTTGACGTTCGCGACGGTGATCGTGAAGTTCTCGTTGTACGATAGGCCGCCGGCGTCGGTCGTTCCGACTTGGATGGTGACGGTTGGTTCGGTTTCACGGTCGAGCGCGATCCCGGCCTTCAGCTTGAGCTGACCGCCGATGACTTCGAAGCGGCTGTCCGAAACGGTGTAGCTGTGGCTGTCGCCAGCGTCCGGATCGACTGTCGAGAGCGTGCCGACGATGGCGCCGGCTGCGTTCTCGGCCACGGACGTGTTCGAGAGCGCGATATCGGTCGGCGTTTCGTTGACGTTGTCGACCGTGATCGAAAAATTCTCGCTGTACGAGAGACCGCCTGCGTCCGTTGCCGTGATCTGTACGGTGACAGTCGGGTCCGCTTCATGATCCAGCGAGACGCCGTCTTTGAGCTTCAGTTGTCCGGCGACCACTTCGAAGCGGCTGTCCGAGACAGCGTAGCTATGGCTGTCGCCGGCATCCGGATCAGTTGCCGTGAGGGTGCCGATGACGGCACCGGCCGCGTTCTCGGCGACGTTCGCGTTCGAAAGTGCGATGTCGGTCGGGGTTTCGTTCACGTTCTCGACCGTGACCGCAAAGTTCTCGCTGTAGGTCAGACCACCCGCGTCGGTGGTCGTGACTTGAATCGCGACGCTTGGCTCGGCTTCGTGATCGAGCGAGGTGCCGTCTTTGAGTTTCAATTGGCCGTCGACAATCTCGAAGCGGCTGTCCGAGACAGTATAGGTGTGGCTGTCGCCCGCATCCGGGTCGACGGTGGTCAGCGTTCCGATGACCGCACCGGCGGCATTCTCGGCCACGGACGCATTCGACAAGGTAATGTCAGTCGGAACCTCGTTCACGTTCTCGACCGTGATCGCGAAGTTCTCGCTGTAGGACAAGCCGCCGGCGTCGGTCGCCGTGATCTGCACGGTAACGCTCGGCTCTGCTTCGTAGTCCAGCGAGACGCCGTCCTTCAGCTTCAATTGCCCGGCGAGCACTTCGAAGCGGCTGTCCGAAACCGTGTAGGTGTGGCTGTCGCCAGCGTCGGGGTCGACGGTCGTCAGCGTGCCGATCACCGCGCCGGCCGCGTTCTCGGGCAGCGTCGCGTTCGAGAGCGCGATGTCGGTCGGCCGCTCGTTGACGTTCTCAACTGCGATCGTGAAGTTTTCGCTGTAGGAGAGACCGCCCGCATCGGTTGTCGTGATCTGAACGGAGACGGCCGGCTCGGCCTCATAATCCAGCGACACGCCGTCTTTCAGCTTCAACTGCCCGCCGATGACTTCGAAGCGGGCGTCGGACACGGTGTAGGTATGGCTGTCGCCGGCATCAGGGTCGACGGTCGACAGGGTGCCGATGACGGCGCCCGCCGCGTTTTCGGCGATGCTCGCGTTGGAGAGCGCGATGTCGGTCGGCACTTCGTTCACGTTCTCGACGGTGATCGCGAAGTTCTCGCTGTATGTCAGGCCGCCAGCGTCGGTGGTGGTGACTTGGATCGAAACGCTCGGTTCCGCTTCGTAGTCAAGCGAAACGCCGTCTTTCAGCTTCAGCTGCCCGCCGGCGACTTCGAAACGGTTGTCGGAAACGGCATAGCTGTGGCTGTCGCCGGCATCCGGGTCCACGGTCGAGAGCGTGCCGATGACAGCGCCGGCTGCGTTCTCGGCCACGGTCGAGTTCGAGAGCGCGATGTCGGTCGGGGTTTCGTTCACATTCTCGACGGTGATCGAGAAGTTCTCGCTGTAGGCCAGGCCGCCCGCGTCAGTCGTCGTGACTTGGATCGTAACGGTCGGTTCGGCTTCGTGGTCGAGTGACACACCGTCTTTCAGCTTCAACTGGCCGCCGATCACTTCGAAGCGGCTGTCCGAAACCGTGTAGCTGTGACTGTCACCCGCATCCGGGTCGACGGTCGAGAGCGTGCCGATGATGGCGCCGGCTGCGTTCTCGGCCACGTTCGCATTCGAAAGCGCGATGTCGGTTGGAACCTCGTTCACGTTATCGACGGTGATCGAGAAGGTCTCGCTGTAAGTCAGGCCGCCGGCGTCGGTCGTTGTGACCTGGATCGTAACGGTCGGTTCGCCTTCGTGATCGAGCGCAATGCCGTCTTTCAGCTTCAGTTGGCCACCGACGAATTCGAAGCGGTTGTCCGAAACCGAATAGGTGTGGCTGTCGCCGGTGTCCGGGTCGACGGTCGTCAGTGTGCCGATGACGGCACCGGCCGCGTTCTCGGCAACGTTCGCGTTCGAGAGGGCGATGTCCGCGGGGCTCTCGTTGACGTTGTTGACAGTGAGGGTGAACGTTTCGTTGAACGAAAGGCCGCCGGCGTCCGTCGTCGTCACCTGGAGGGTGACGCTGGGCTCCGCTTCGTGGTCGAGCGAGATACCGTCTTTCAGCTTCAGTTGACCGTCGACGACTTCGAAGCGGTTGTCCGAAACCGTGTACGTATGGCTGTCGCCGACATCGGGATCGACGGATGTGAGCGTGCCGATCACCGCACCGGCCGCGTTTTCCGCGACGGCGGCGTTAGACAAGGAAATGTCGGTCGGGCGTTCGTTGGCGTCTTGAACGGTGATCGTGAAGCTTTCGCTGCGCGAGAGACCACCGGCGTCGGTCGTCGTGACCTGGATCGTCACGGTCGCCTCGGCTTCGTGGTCCAGCGCGACGCCGTCCTTCAGCTTCAACTGCCCGTCGACGACCTCAAAGCGATTGTCGGACAAAGCGTATTGGTGCGTGTCGCCGGCATCCGGGTCGAGCGTCGAGAGCGTGCCGATCACGGCGCCCGCCGCGTTTTCCGCAACGGTGCCGTTCGACAACGCGATGTCGGCCGGTGTTTCGTTGACGTTCAGAACGTTGATCGTGAAGCTCTCGGTGAACGTGTGACCGGCGCTATCGGTGGCGGAGACTGAGATCATCAGCGACGGCTCGCCTTCATGGTCGAGCGAGATGCCGTCTTTCAATTTCAGTTGGCCGTCCACGACTTCGAAGCGGTCGTCGGAGACCGTGAAGCGGAACGTGTCGCCCGCATCGGGGTCGATCGCCGTCAGAGACCCGATTACCGCCCCAGCGGCATTTTCCGGAACCGTGGCGTTCGAGAGGTCGATGTCGGTCGGCGCGCCGTTCTCGGCTTCCTTAAAGGCCTGTTGCTCGGGCGCGACGATTTTGGGCGTCGCCGGGACCGTTGCTTCGGCCTGCGAACCGTTAAACGAAAAGCGTTCGCTTTCGACAACCGTGCCGTGCCCGGTTGGCACCGGGACGGTCGTGCGCGCGGGTGCTTCCACGTCTTGGGGTGTGTTGGCCAACGCCGTCGCGTCCGGCACTGCCGTTTGTGCATGCGGGGCTGCCGGGGCATCGGCGAGACCGGAATCCTGCGGTGTGGCGGACGGGTCGAAGCGCCCTTCCGTTGCCGGTGCCTCTTGGGTTTCCTTGACCTGCAAAGTGCCCAGATGCGCGTTTTGCAGGTGCAGACCGGCGTCGCCGGGCGACGACTGTGCGCCCGCGTTGCTCGCGCCTGCGGCCGGTGTGTCCGGGCGCGCAGGTGCGCTGCGTTCGATCGCAAGATCGTCCGGTCCCTCCGACGACGCGGAGAGGTTCTTCGCTTTGTCGAGCGAACTCATAGACGGCGTGCCCCTATCGTATCGAGGAGTGGGTGAGCCATCTCCCATCATCGGTATGGGGCGTGTCGGAATCTCTAAACGTTGTCTGAAATAGTCTTTGATTTGGTTTTTACGTTAAGAAAGTCGAAACGAAGTGGGGTCGGGTTCGACTAAAATTGCGACGACCGACTTTGCCATTCGTTTAGCGTTCCGTAAGCCCGGCGCCCTCAAATGGTACCCAGCTATAAAGTGGGGCAGTGCGCCCCGGCGGGATCCATGGACTCTGAAGACAGTACCAAGGCGCTGCACCGGATTTGGATGCGGCCCGATGTGATGGCGGCGTCTCTTGCGATCAACATCCTGGGCCTCGCGCTGCCAATCGCTATCTTGCAGACTTACGACCGCGTGATCCGGCATCACGCGATGAGTACGCTCATCGTTTTGACGCTTGCGGTGTTGGCTTCTTTCGCACTCGAGTTCGCGCTGCGCGTTTTGCGCGCACGCATCATGTCGGCGGAAGGGGCGCGGTACGATCATTGCGAGAACCGCCGTGCGCTTTCGCGGCTTTTGTCGACGGACGTCGAGAGCTTTCGCAAATCGACCCCTGGCGCACATGCGGAGCGGTTCAATGCCATCCAGGCGGTGCGCACGTTCTATTGTCATGCGGGCGCGTTGCTGGCCGACTTGCCGTTCGTCTTTCTTTTCGTCGGCACGATCGGTTTGATCGCCGGGTGGATGGCGTTGGTGCCGCTGGTTCTCTTCGCGGCGTTTGTTGCGCTTGGCGTTCGGTTGGGCCGGCAGCTCACGGCCGAGTCCGGACGGCGCGAGCTTAGCGACGTGAAGCGCCACAATTTTCTCGTCGAATGCGTCGGCGGCATTGGAACAGTAAAGGCGCTGGGTCTCGAAGCGCTAATGCAGCGCCGGCATGAGCGCTTACAGGAAGATTCGGCCGATGCTTTCGGTGCGATCACGCGCATGAACCTGCAAGCGCAGTCGGTTGCGGGCGAGCTGGCGCAAGTTGCGGCGGTCATCACGGTCACGGTCGGTGCGATTGGGGTCGTCAACGGCGGCCTTACGATCGGCGGGCTTGCAGCGACGACGCTTCTGACGGGACGGTTCCTGCAGCCCGTGCTCAAAGGGCTTGGGCTCTGGGCGCGCTATCCCTTCATCCGTTTGGCGGAAGCGAAGTTGAAGGGTCTGAACACGCTGGCGCCGCAGTTTGCCGGAGACCGCGCGTTGCCATCTGCACCCGCGGCGCTCACGCTCGAGAATGTTTCGTTCCGGTACGAGGGTGAAAAGCGCAACGCCGTCGACAACGTGACGCTTGAGGTGCCGCCTGGTGCCTATGTCGGCATCACCGGTCCGATCTCGGCCGGGCGCAGCACGCTACTGAAACTATTGAACGGTCTGCTGACGCCGTCAGAGGGCAGCATTCGCTATGACGGGATACCGATCCGCCTTTACGCTCCGCAGGAGTTGCGCCGGCAAATTGGTCTGATGTCGACGTCACCGACAATCTATGCCGGCACTTTGCTCGAAAACCTTACGCTTTTCGAAGACGGTCAAGTCAAACGTCGCGCGCTCGCGCTCTGCCGAATCCTTGGCCTTGAAGACTATGTCGCGCGGTTGAGCCGCGGCTTGGATACGCCGCTTTCCGGCGGCGCGGATATGCCGCTCGGCATCGCGCAACGCATCTCGATCGTGCGTGTTTTGGCCCATGACCCGCGGATCGTTTTGTTCGACACCGCGAATGCGGCACTCGACCATGAATCCGACAAACACTTGCTGTCGTTCTTCGAGCACCAGAAAGGCAAGCGCGCGGCGATCTTTGTGACCGATCGTCCGTCCTATTTGCGCCTCTGCGATGTGGTCTACGACATGGCGGATGGACGCTTAACGCTGCGGCGGAACGCGCTTGATCGGGTTGCCGGGGGTGCAGCGTGATGCGCACTGCTTTGAAAGCGCACGCCCAGGCGGCAACGGAGTTCCTTCAGGCCTATTGGCAGACGCTCGTGACCTTCGACCCGACAGCGGTGACACCGTCGGCGGCAAGGCGGACGCGCACGATTGCGACCGCGCAATGCTTGGTGCCGTTTCTGAAGGCGCTGGCGTTCCGCGGCGGAGACGCGAGCATCGCGGAATCGACCCCGCATTTTCAAGATGCGATGGATATCGGTGACCTGCGGACGGCGCTGGTCAACCTTGGGTACAACACCGAAGCCAAGCGCATGCGTATCCTCGATGTCGACGCGCGGCTGATGCCGTGCGTGCATGAGGAGCCGAAGACCGGTGCTGTCATTGTCGCGCTGGGGAACGTCAACGGCATAACGTTCGGCTATGCCGACGGACACTATCGCGTGCTGCGCGACGACGAGTTGGCGCAAGACGGCATGGCCTATTTCGCGACGCCGGCGGCCGCGCAAACGCAACGCGCGCGGCAGACGTCGTGGTCGGCCAATCTGATGCGGCGGTTTAAGCCGTTCATCGTGCAGCTGCTTGCGATCTCGGCCGTTTCGAACATTTTGTCCATTGCGATCCCGCTGTTCGTGATGGCGGTGTACGACCGGGTGATCGCGCTTCATGCGCTGGACGTGTTGCCGATGTTGCTTGTAGGTATCGGCATCGCGGTGGCCGGCGATCTTTATCTTCAATCGCTTCGCGCACAGCTTTTGGGCACGATGGCTGCGCGGATCGATTATTTGATCGGCACCGTGACGTTTGCGAAGTTGCTGCGTCTGCCCTTGAGTTACACCGACGGCCCGCCGATTGCCGCACAGATCGCGCGGCTGCGCGAATTCCAAGCACTACGCGATCTGTTCGCGGGACCGGCGGCGAGCGCAATTGTCGACTTTCCGTTCACGTTGATCGCGCTTGCCGTCATTGCCGCCTTGGCGGGATGGTTGGTGCTTGTGCCGATCGTTGCTTGCTTCGTGTTTGCCGTTGCGGGCTTCGTGAGCGCGCGCTGGCTACAAACGTATGAGCAGGCCCATGGCAGCGCTGCGGCGCAGCTTTCCAATCACGTCACCGAGACAACGCTGCACCACGAAAGCCTGAAGCGTGAAGGCGCGGAAGAGGTTTGGGCGCATCGGTTCCGGCTTGTGTCCGCCGCAGCAGCAACGCGGGCCGGCGATTTGCACGATCGCGTGGCCGCAATCGAGGCCATGACGCAGTTCCTGAACAGCGTGGCGGCCCTCGCCGTGTTGGTATCGGGCACGTTGATGGTGCTCGACGGCATGATCAGCGTTGGCGCGCTCATCGCGACCATGGCGTTGACGTGGCGCATTCTCAATCCGGCGCAACAGCTTTTTCAGACGCTGGGGCGGATGAGCCGTTTGCGTTCGTCCATTCAATCGATGGATCAGCTGCTGCGTTTGACCGATGAACACGAGGCAATCGCGCCCAATCTTACGCGAGCGCCGCGCCAAGGGCGTGTCACTCTGAACAGGGTGAGCCTTCGCTACGGCAAAGATACCGACGCTGCCTTGATCAACGTCAGCTTGAATGTGCCGGCGGGCAAGATGGTGGCAATTGCAGGGCCGAACGGTTCAGGCAAGTCGAGCATACTGCGCGTCATCTTGGGTCTCTATCCGCCGCAAGCGGGCGTGGTGGCATTGGACGGCGCCGATATCAGGCAGTTGCCGCCGCGCTTGTTGCGCCGCTCGATTGCGTGCGCGCCGCAACGATCGGACCTGTTCTATGGCACCATCGCGCAGAACCTGCGCCTTGGCGACACGCTTGCTACAGACGACACACTGCGCGCGGCAGCCGACGCGGCGGGATTGTTGCCCGCGATCTTGAGCCTGCCCGAGCAATTCAACGCGCGTATCGGTGACAGCGCCACGCAGAACGCGGCACCCGGGTTCTTGCGCCAGCTGGTGATCGCGCGCGCGCTCGTGCGGCCAGCGCCGGTGCTGCTGCTGGACGAGCCGGAGGCGACACTGGACGAAGCGGGTGCGATCGCGGTCCAACATTTGCTCGAGCGGTTGCACGGAACGCGCACCGTTCTCTTCACAAGTCACCGTCCCAGCTACATCCGCATCGCGGATTTTGGGGTTGTCATACGCGGGGGCCAAGTCGAATTCGGCGGTGCGCACGACGAGGCGATCGCTCGGCTGTCGGCGCAAACAAAGAATGGAATTGCGGCATGAGCGAACACATGATGCGGGCCCTGCAAACAGCGAAGGGCAAGATCAGGCTGCTTCTGGATCCGGGCGTCGTGCCGCTGAACCAAGCGATCGAGCTGGAAGAACGCGCGCCGGCGCAGAGTTCGACGCAGCTCGTCTATGCGATCTTCGGTCTGGTGGCGCTCGGGCTCCTGTGGTCGGTGTTGACACGTGTCGACGTGGTCACGAATGCGCCCGGACGGGTAACCCCGGTCGGCGATGTCGTCGCGATCCAACATCTGGAAGGCGGCGTGATCGCGCAGATCATGGTGGCAGAGGGCGAGCGCGTGAGCAAAGGTCAAACGCT
>JANLXP010000526.1:0-3436 GCA_031365165.1 Alphaproteobacteria bacterium | reverse complement strand
GTACTCGCCGCTCTGGATGTCCTTGAGCACCTGCTTCATCACCTTCGTGGTCTCGTCGGTGATGATGCGCGGGCCGGTGACGTACTCGCCGTACTCCGCCGTGTTCGAGATCGAGTAGTTCATGTTCGCGATCCCGCCCTCATAGATGAGGTCGACGATCAGCTTCACCTCATGCAGGCATTCGAAGTAGGCCATCTCCGGCGCGTAGCCTGCCTCGACAAGCGTCTCGAACCCGGCGCGGATGAGCTCCACCAACCCGCCGCAGAGCACCACCTGCTCGCCGAACAGATCGGTCTCACACTCTTCGCGGAAATTCGTCTCGATGATCCCGGCCCGCCCGCCGCCGATCGCGCTGGCATAGGAAAGCCCGATCTCCTTCGCGTTCTTGCTCGCGTCCTGATGCACCGCGATGAGGCACGGCACGCCGCCGCCCTTCTGATATTCCGAACGCACCGTGTGCCCGGGACCTTTCGGCGCCACCATCAATACGTCGAGATCGGCGCGCGGCTCGATCAAACGGAAATGCACGTTGAAGCCGTGCGCGAACAACAGCGCCGCCCCTTGCTTCATGTTCGCATGCAACGATTGCTTGTAGATGTCGGCCTGCATCTCGTCGGGCGTGACCATCATCATCGCATCCGCCCATTTCGCGGCGTCTGCGACGTCCATCACTTTGAAGCCTTGCGCACCGGCCTTTTGCGCCGAAGCACCGGGCCGAAGCGCTGCCACCACGTCCTTCGCGCCGGAATCGCGCAAGTTCAGCGCGTGCGCATGGCCCTGACTCCCGAAGCCGATGATCGCAATCTTCTTGCCCTTGATCAGGTTCGCGTCTGCGTCCCGGTCGTAATAAACGCGCATGGATCTCAAGATTCCTTCAGTTGGTTATCGCGTGACGGCGCTCACTTGTGAAAGGCGGCATGCGTCCCGATCTCCCCGCCTATCAAGACCGCGCGGCGGAATATCGCAAGACGCAGGCTGAAACCGGAGAGAACGCCGAAACTGGGCAGAGCCGCCCTCAACACAGAGTTGATCACCCGCATCGAGCCGCAACGGGCCACGAAAAGCGGGGAGGAGAGCGGCGCGGAAGGTCCACGACTTCCGCGCCGTATCAATTTGAAGGGCACGCACACATCACTTGAATTTTCGACCCGGGTCACGACCGATGGCTCCGAATGATCTCATCGATACCCATCAGTAAACTCATTGCTGAAGCTTTTTCAGAGCAACTGATGATGGTGCGAAAACGGTTGGTTACCGCAATGTCTAGAACCGCTAGCGACCCGTTTGGACACTCCGGACTAATCATTGAAACGGGTGCGTTCCAAACGTCCGCTCTTTGGTAGCCGCGCACGATAATCCTGATTTCGGTCGGTGAAAGGTCGATGACCTCATCGATCCGCGTCGGAAGGCCATATGTCTGCGTGAGCGTGGCTCTGACAGATGATTCAATCTCAATCCGGACGATGGACGGTACGAGGAACGCACGGTGGATCGCAACGCGAAACGCTAGTCGAGTTCGCTGCGGAGCCGTTACCCATTGCTCCGGATCCCCGAACTGGCGGGCGAGATTGCAGGACGCGCGTGAAAGTGGCAACTCGTCAACCGCTCTCCAATCGCAGAATGCGGCGCGCGGCACGACCCCGATAACCGGCATTGAGTCGACGTTGAGGATCTCTTCGCGCACTTCTTCAGCGGAAGATGCACTCAGTGTTGAAACGCTCAATGCTACGACGATCAGCAATCTCAACATTTCACATCGCCTCCGCACCGCGGCTGATCGCAACCACGCCAGTACGTGAGACTTCGACCAGCCCGAGCGGCTTCATCAAATCGACGAACGCGTCGATCTTTTCTTGGGCACCCGTCAGCTCGAACACGAAGCTCGAATGCGTGGTGTCGAGGATGCGCGCGCGAAACACTTCCGAAAGCCGCATCGCTTCGACCCGCTTCTCGCCAGCGCCGGCAACCTTGATCAGCGCCATCTCGCGCTCGATCCCCGGCGTCTCCGTGCTCAGGTCGACGACCTTGTGCACCGGCACCAACCGCTCGAGCTGATGACGAATTTGCTCAAGTACCTCCGGCGTACCCGAAGTCACGATCGTAATGCGCGACGTGTGGTCGAGGTGATCGACCTCCGCCACCGTCAAGCTTTCGATGTTGTAGCCGCGTCCGGAAAAAAGCCCGATGACGCGCGCCAGAACACCGGCCTCGTTGTCGACCAAGACCGACAACGTCGTGCGAATTTCTTTCGCCTTCGTGTCGACCAGAAAATAGGCGGAACCCGGTTGCTTTGACATCAGACCAACACCTTGCCCGCTTCGCTCACCGTCGGATCGCTCGCCGCGTCACCCAAGATCATCTCGTTATGCGCAGCCCCTGAGGGGATCATCGGGAAGCAGTTTTCGTGTTGGTCGACGACGCAGTCGAACAGCACCGGCCGGTTCACCGAAATCATGTCCTTGATCTTGTCGTCAAGCTCATCCGGCTTCGTCGCGCGAATGCCAACCGCGCCATAGGCCTCGGCCAACTTCACGAAATCCGGCAAAGCCTCGGAGTACGAGTGCGAATACCGGCCGCCGTGCAGCAACTGCTGCCACTGCCGGACCATGCCCATGTAACGGTTGTTCAAGATGAAGATCTTGATCGGCAGATCGAACTGCACCGCGGTAGAGAGCTCTTGCATCGTCATCTGCACGCTGGCCTCGCCCGCAATGTCGATGACGAGCGAACCCTTGTGCGCGACCTGAATGCCGACCGCCGCCGGCAGCCCGTACCCCATCGTGCCCAACCCGCCGGACGTCATCCACCGGTTCGGCTCTTCGAAGCGATAGAATTGCGCCGCCCACATCTGATGCTGCCCGACCTCAGTCGAGATGTAGGTGTCGCGCCCCTTCGTCAATTCGTACAGCCGCTCGATCGCATATTGCGGCTTGATCACATCGTGCGACTGTTTGTAGGCGAGGCAATTGCGCGCCCGCCACCCGTCGATCTGCATCGTCCAAGCGCTGATCGCACTGCGATCCGGCTTCAATTGCTTGGCCTTCCAAAGCCGGATCATGTCTTCGAGAACGAACGCGCAATCGCCGACGATCCCAAGGTCCGCGCGCACGCTCTTGTTGATCGACGACGGATCGATATCGATGTGAATCTTCTTCGAGTTCGGCGAGAACGCGTCGATCCGCCCCGTCACCCGGTCGTCGAAGCGCGAACCGATCGCGATCATCAGATCGCAGCCGTGCATCGCCAGATTGGCCTCGTAAGTCCCGTGCATGCCGAGCATGCCGAGCCACTGCTTGTCCGACGCCGGATAGGCGCCGAGCCCCATCAACGTCGACGTGATCGGATAACCCGTCGTCCGCACGAACTCACGCAACAGCTGCGCCGCAAGCGGCCCCGAGTTGATGACGCCGCCGCCCGTATAAAACACCGGCCGCTT
>JANLXP010000524.1:0-9978 GCA_031365165.1 Alphaproteobacteria bacterium | reverse complement strand
CGCAGGTCGATGAGGCTCAGCGCCAGCTCGACAACACGATCGTTCGCGCGCCTTTCGACGGCATCGCTACCCAGACCGCAGGCCTCCAACCCGGCGTCTATGTCGTCTCCTCGATGGCCGCGTTCAGCAACACGGCGGCCGTAGGCCTTGTGTCGACCGACAACATCTGGGTCGACGCGAACATGAAGGAAACCGACCTCACCTACGTGAAGCCGGGCGACAAGGTCGACGTCACCGTCGACACGTATCCGGGCAAGACATGGACCGCGACGGTGGAATCCGTTGGGGCCGCGACCGGCGCCGACTTCTCGCTACTGCCGTCCAACAATTCGAGTGGCAACTGGACGAAGGTCGTGCAGCGCATTCCCGTGCGCGTGCATGTCGAGCGACAGGCCGGCGACCCGGTGCTGCGTTCCGGCATGAGCGCGACCGTTGAGATCGACACTGGCCACCAGCGGACGTTCTTCTAGGGCTGCCGCTATGAACGTCGCTGCCGCCCCATCGTCCGCGAGCCCCGCTGCTCAGCGCATGATTGTCACCGTTGCGACGATGATCGCAACGTTGATGCAGGCGCTGGACAACACGATCGCCAACGTCGCCTTGCCGCACATGCAAGGCTCGCTGTCGGCAAGCGCCGATCAAATCACATGGGTGCTGACCTCTTACATCGTTGCGGCCGCCATCATGACCGCGCCGGTCGGTTGGCTCGCGGCGCGCTTCGGCCGCAAACGGTTTTTCATCGTGACGCTGATCGGCTTCACCGTCGCCTCGATGCTGTGCGGCGCAGCCCAGACGCTGTCGCAGATGGTGCTCTTCCGCCTCGCGCAAGGCGTCTTCGGCGCGGCGCTGGTGCCGCTTTCGCAGACAACGCTGCTCGACATGTACCCGGTCGAAAAGCGCGGCCAAGCGATGGCGCTGTGGGGCATGGGCGTGATGGTCGGCCCCATCATGGGCCCGACGCTCGGCGGTTGGCTGACCGACGCCTACGACTGGCGCTGGGTCTTCTACGTCAACGTGCCGTTCGGCGTGCTCTCGGTTTTGGGCCTTTGGTTCTGCATGAAAGGCGACGACCAAAGCCGCGACATGAAATTCGACTGGCTGGGCTTTGGCGTCTTGAGCATTGGTCTGGGCGCGCTCCAGCTGATGCTCGATCGCGGTGTGCAACTCGACTGGTTTTCCTCGAGCGAGATCATCATCGAATCGCTGCTCGCAGCCCTCGGCATCTATCTCTTCCTCGTCCACATGCTGACGGCGAAAGAGCCGTTCATCTCGCCGCGCATGTTCACCGACCGCAACTTCGTGGCCGGCATGGCGGTCATGTTCATCGTAGGCATGGTCCTGCTCTCAAGCGCGGCGTTGCTTCCCACCTATTTGCAGCGTCTCGGAAACTACTCGGTCACCGAAGCGGGCCTTCTCATGGCGCCGCGCGGCATCGGCACAATGTTCGCCATGATGATCGCGGGCCGTCTCACCACGCGTATGGATCCGCGTCTGCTGATGTTGTTCGGCATCTCGACGATGGCCTTCACGCTCTGGTTGATGACCGGTTGGACGCCCTCAGTGAGCCGCTGGGATCTTGTTTGGGTGACCACGCTTCAGGGCATCGGTATGGGCTTCGTTTTCATCCCGTTGCAAGTCGTCGCCTTCGCGACGCTACCCAACGCCTTCCGCACCGACGGCGCGGCACTCTTCAGCCTCATGCGAAACGTCGGCAGCGCGATCGGCGTTTCGGCGGCCGTGGCGCTGCTCTCGCAGAGCACGGCCACCATGTACCAGCAGCTCGGCGAAAACGTGACGGCGCTCAATCCGGCCTATCATTCGGGCGCGGCCGGCATGGTCTACAATCCGAACCTGCCGATGGGCCTCAGCGCCATCAGCGGCGAAATCCTGCGCGAAGCGCAGATCGTCGCCTACTCGAACGACTTCCTGCTCATGTTCTGGGTCAGCCTGTTGGCCGCGTTCGCCTTGTTGCTGATGCGCAAACCCGAACGCACCGCGGCCGCCGCCCCGCCAGAGGCCGCCGCCGCTTTCGAGTGATCAGCGTCGCGCCTTCAACATCGCGACTTCCGTCAAAGCCTGCTGCGCGATCGCCGCTTCGGGAAAGCCGGTCAACCGTGTCTGCGCTTCCGCTTCCGCCAGCACGCGCATGGCCTTCACGAGCCGCGCGGGATCCCAACCCGAAAGCTGCGCCTGCATGCGCTGCTCGTAATAGGACGACCGCCCCCAAGACGGCCCACCCGCGCCTTCCGCGAACGAACCCAGCCGTTGGAACAAGCGAAGCGCAGCGCCGACCGCGCCCGTCCAAGACACGGTAGACTCGGCTGCCTTCACGATCAGACGATCCAGCTTCTTGAGGTCGCCCTCGACGACCGCATCCGCGATCTCGTCGATCTCGACCGCGCCGCTGTCGCCGATCAGCGTAACGGCCTCGCCGCGCGTGAGCTTCAATCCCTTCTGGGCCGGACCGAGATACGACATCAGCTTGTCCATCTCGCTGCGAAGCAGCCGCCGGTCCGCACTCAAGGCGTCTGCCAGATAGGCAAGCGCATCCGCCTCGGCTTCCCACCCGGCACCCGTCAGCGTCTCGCGGATCAACCGCGCCGCATCTTCCGGCCGGTCGTCATAGCACTCGATAGCCGCGGCAGCCTTCGCGCCCTCGAACAGTTTGCGTAGTGACGATGTCTTGTTGAGTTCGCCCGCCTCGATAACCAGAAACGCGTCGCCGATCGGATCGCTCACATATCCTTGGAACAAATCGGCAAGCCCGTCCGTTGCATCGCGCACGCGCACGACCCGCCGCCCGCCAAACATCGAGATGGCGCCCGCTTCGTCGCCAAGCCGCGCCGGGTCCTTCCGCAGGACATCCGCGCCAAGGTCGGCGACACGAAACGCGTCGTTCAAGTCCGGCACGACAGACTTCGCAAGCCGGTCCGCCCGCTCACGGACCAGCCCGTTGTTCGATCCGAAAACGAGCGCAGCGATCCATCCTTTCGGAGGGGCTGCACTCAGCTTGTCGGCATCAGACGATGAAACGCGCATGAGGCGCGGAACTTAAGACTTGCCGCCGAACCGTTGCTCGAAATAGAGCCCCAGGCGCAGGCGGATGTCTTCGCCAACTTCACGCGCCGCACGCTCTTGCGCGTCGCGCTCGGCAGATTGCGTTGCAAACTGCGAGTCGGCGACGTTGTAGGCGGCGATCGCGCGCGCAAGGCCCTTGTCCAACACTTCGCCCGACACCGTATCGCGCAACTCGTACTTCGCGGTCAGGCGGTAGTTGTAACGCGTGATTTGCGTATTCGATTGAATGGCGAGACCCTCTTTCACGTCCTCAAGCTTGATGCTGAGCTTGTAGGCCGCCGACGACGGTGTGCCCTGCGGGGTCAGCGCGTCCATCATCTGGTTGCGAAGATGTACGCCCTGCCGGCCCGGGATCGGTTCGACGAACACCTGGCTGAAGTAAGTCTCCATCCCGTCCGGCGTCGTGCCGGTGGCATAGAGCGGACGGAACCCGCACGCGCTGAGCGCGAGCGCCGCGCCAACAACGAAGGCCACGCCAAAAAACCTGCTCATACGCGCTCCACAACTATGTTCGCGATCCGGTTCGGCACAATAATGACCTTTTTGACGCGCCGCCCGTCAATGGCTTTCACGACCGCCTCGCGTGCCAGGACCGCAGCCTCGACCGTTTTGGCCTCCGCGTCCTTAGGCATGTCGATCTCGTCGCGCCGTTTACCGTCCACCTGAATCGCAATTGTAACAGTATCTTGGCGCGTGAGCGCGGGATCTGCCTTCGGCCACGCCGTATGCACAACCAACGCTTGGTGCCCCAGCGTCTGCCAGCACTCCTCCGCCAGATGCGGCACCATCGGGTTCATGAGCAGCACCAGCGTCTCCAACGCCTCACGCAACGCCCACTGTCCGTCGGCACCGGTCGCCTTGTGGTCAGTCAGGAAATTGACGAACTCGTACATCCGCGCGACCGCCTTGTTGAAGCGGAACCGGTCCAGATCGTCCGTCACCGCCGCAATGGTCCGATGCGTGACTTGACGCAGCTCCAACGCTTCTCCAGAGAACGCGCTCGGCATCGCCGAACCTGGCGCAGGAAGTGGCGCCTCCGTCACGATGCGCCAGACGCGCTGCACATAACGCCACGCGCCTTCGATGCCCGAGTCGCTCCACTCCGAGTCACGCTCGGGCGGCGAGTCGGACATCATGAACCAACGCGCCGCGTCGACGCCGTACGTGTCCGCAACCGCTTCGGGCGGCACGACGTTCTTCTTCGACTTCGACATCTTCTCGACGGCGCCGATCGTCACCGGCTGATTGGTGCCGCGTTTGACGGCGATGTCGTCGCGCTTCTCGACCTCTTCCGGCAGCAGCCATTTGCCGTCCGGGTCTTTGTAGGTTTCGTGCGTGATCATGCCCTGCGTGAACAACCCGGCGAACGGCTCGCTCAAACCCGCATAACCCGCAGCCTTCATCGCGCGGGTAAAGAAACGCGAATAGAGCAAATGCAAAATCGCATGCTCGATACCGCCGATGTACTGATCGACCGGCAGCCAATAATCGACGGCTTCCTTGTTCGTCGGCGTGGTGGCGGTGTTGTCGCAAAAGCGCGCGAAGTACCACGACGAATCCACAAACGTGTCCATCGTGTCGGTATCGCGCCGCGCAGGCTTTCCGCACGTGGGGCATGCCACGTGCTTCCACGTCGGATGCCGCTCCAGCGGACTACCCGCTTGGTCCAGCGTCGCATCGTCGGGCAGCGTGACCGGCAAGTCCTTGTCGGGCACCGGCACCACACCGCATTCCGCGCAGTGGATCATCGGAATGGGACAACCCCAATAACGCTGCCGGCTCACCCCCCAATCGCGCAGCCGATAGGTGATCGTGCTCGTGCCGACCTTCATGGACTCAAGCGTTTTGATCACCGCGCGCTTGGCGTCGGGAACGCTCATGCCGTCCATGAAGTCGGAATTGGCAAGCTTGCCGTCGCCGACATAGGCCTCGGTCCCGACGCTGAACGTCTTCGGATCCTCGCCCTCCGGAACCACGACCGGGATCACCGGCAGCTTGTACTTGCGCGCAAAATCCAAGTCGCGCTGATCGTGCGCCGGGCAGCCGAAAATGGCGCCGAGCCCATATTCCATCAACACGAAGTTCGCGACATAGACGGGCAGGGTCTGCCCCTCGACGAAGGGATGCTTCGCCTTGATATCCGTGTCGAAGCCCATTTTCTCGGCCGTCTCAATCGCGGCTTCAGTCGTACCGATCCGCTTGCACTCCGCAATGAAATCGGCGAGCGCCTTATTCGTTTTGGCAAGATCCTGCGCGATCGGATGATCGACCGAAATCGCGCAAAAACTCGCGCCGAACAAAGTGTCCGGCCGCGTCGTGAACACCTCAAGCGTCGGATGCTTCGGATCGTTCAATCTGAACGTGACGCGCGCACCCTCGGATCGGCCGATCCAATTGCGCTGCATCAGTCGCACCTTGTCCGGCCAGCGATCCAAGTCGTCGATCGCCGTCAACAACTCCTCGGCCATATCGGCGATCTTGAAGAACCACTGCGTCAGCTTGCGCTGCTCGACCAACGCGCCCGAGCGCCAGCCGCGCCCGTCGATCACCTGCTCGTTTGCCAGCACGGTGTGGTCGACCGGATCCCAATTCACGTTGGATTCCTTGCGCGCCACGAAACCCAGGCGGTGGAAGTCCACGAACATCTTCTGCTGGTGCTTGAAGTAGCCCGGATCGCAGGTCGCGAACTCGCGACTCCAATCGATCGAAAGCCCAAGCAGCTTCAGCTGCGACTTCATCGTCGCGATGTTGGCGTAGGTCCATTTGCCCGGATGAACCTTTTGCTCCATCGCGGCGTTTTCGGCGGGCAAGCCGAAAGCGTCCCACCCCATCGGATGCAAGACGTTGAAACCCATCGCGCGCTTGAAGCGCGCGACGACGTCGCCCATCACATAGTTGCGGCCGTGCCCGATGTGGATCTTCCCCGACGGATAGGGAAACATCTCAAGCACGTAATATTTTGGTTTCGAGCGATCGATCTTGGTGAGGAAGACGTTGCCGTCCTCCCACTGCTTTTGCCACTTGGGCTCGACCTCGCGGGCGTTGTAGCGCGACATAGAAATGCGTTCCGTCAGGCTGGAGTTACACGAAGACTACCAGCGCATAGCGGATACCGAGCTAGCGGCATCCCGCCGCGCCCGTTCGCCAATTCGGCAATGAAGTAGAAGACTAGTCGCCGCTTTGGATCTTGAGCGCGCGCGCCTTGTTCAAGATGAGGTTCTCAAGCTTCGTGACCGTTTCAGGATCGACGGTGGCGTCGACCCAACTTCCGGCCCCGTTCTTGGCCTCCTTAAACACGGAGACACGAAGGGCATCGGCCCTAAGTCGCGAGTCGAGAATGTAGACGGCAACCCGCAGGCGCTCGTTCGGCGTTGCAGCCGGCGTGTACCAACCCGTCTTGATCGTGCCACCGAACGGATCGGTCTGATCCATCGGCATGAACGAGAGCGCATCCAAACTCGCGCGCCACAAATAGGCGTTGACGCTCACGCCACCCTTCTTGGTCGACGACCCGCCGCCGAACCAGCCACCGCTATCCGAGTTGTCGGCTACCTTCGTCGAAGGCGGCGGAGGCGCTTCGACGGTGGGCTTCGCCTTTTCCGGGTCGGAGCCGCAACCGGCGAGCAACAAGGCAGCAAAGGCAACACTCAGATACTTCGACATCATGGGCGCACTCGAAACCGATGGGGGCAAAAGTGGAGGCCGCGTTATACGCGAACGATCGCGCGTCCGGCAATCGCCACGGGCATCACAGAAAGTGTCAAAGCGCAATTTTGTGCGCCTTCTTTGGTCAAGACACAGGTGGGCAGTTCGCCAAAGCGGTAACGACAGGTTGCAGGTATGGCGGCAACACTAACCGGCTGAATGGCCCGCACGATGGCTAAGCGCTTGACCCAACTCGGCAACAGACCGCATGACTTGGTGCCTGGGGGGCGTTCGAAACACTGAGTGAAGCGAGAGGTTTGTGCATGAAGCGGTCGTGGCGTGCCCTTACGGCGGCATCCGTCTTAGTACTTTGCGGCCAAGCGTCCGCCGACACGTCGTTCGATTGGGGCGGGCAGGGTAACTTCTCCGCTTACGGCATCGACCAAGACGATATCGCGACCGGTGATGTGAACAATTTCGGCTTCGCCGCCGAAGGCAAAGTCTGGGGCCGCGTAAAACTCGTCACCGACAGCGGCTTCGAATACGGCGCCCGCGCACAGTTTCGCTTCCAGTCGAGTGAGCACGAATTTTCGAATGACTTCATCCGCGGCGCGCCAGAAGTCGTGGACGAAGTTTGGATCTACGCCCAAACCGTATTCGGCGGACTGAAGATCGGCCTTGAAGATGGCGCGGCCGACAGCGCGGGCATCTATGCGCCGGCTGTGTCCGATCTCAACCGCGTCGACGATGCGCGCGCATTCCCGCTGCAAGATCCGCTGTCGCCCGAATACACGGCGTTCGCGCCGAACGGCGCGCACCTTCGCACCGATCTGAACGCATCCGGCGACGCGCTCAAAATTATCTATACGTCCCCGCGCTTGATTGGCGTGCAGTTTACCGGTTCTTACACACCTGATGTTCGACGCGGTCTGGATGAACTGTTCAACGACACCCAATCGCTCAATCGCCAGTCTGACATTTGGGAAGCCGGGTTGAATTACCAGGGCTCGTTATCGAGCTTCGATGTCGGCTTTTATGCAGGATATGTTTCGGGTTCGAACTCTGACCCAGCTCCCACCTTTGCCCAGGTCACTGGAAACCCCGGCGGGACTCCCAGAACGCTCCTTACACGCGCCTTCGTTCCCGATGATCTTGAGGAATGGGGTGCAGGCGCACAAGTCGCGTACGAAGGCTTCAAGATTGGTGGCTCGTACCGTTCGACAAACATCGCCGGCGGCGCTGGCTTGATGGAGACCAAGATCGGCCCGTTCAGAGACGGCTGCCAGCAGATCGCTGGATGCGTCCTGCCTGACGCGCGGACGGAAAAATTGGCGCACTGTCGACGAATTGCACGTTCCTAGGACCCATCGCAGGGTGCGTCCTTCCAGATGCGCGAACCGAAATTTGGGGCGCTGGCGTCACATACGAGACCGGTCCATGGAGCTTCGGCGTGAACTACGTGGACCTCACGGAGGAGTTACCGCTGGCTGGCACGGGTGGGCTTCTTGATCTCGACTTCCAGCCCGGTGACCAGAAGGCGAACGCTTGGTCGGGCGCGGTCGGCTACGAGTTTGATGAAAATCTACGGATGGGTGTTGGCTACCAGCACTACAATTACGACGGTCCAGCCAGCGCTTGTGTCGCGCTCGCTTGCGACACGCTGGATGCCAACCTCGGCTACTTCGAGACGTCGATCACGTTCTGAGGCGAAAACCTAGACGGTACGGCCATTTACCTTGGCTTCAGCCCGCTGTGAGAAGCCCTATGGGTGGATTACATCTTGGGCGAAGCCTGATTCGGCGTTAGGTTCGGCCCATCGAGTGAGGGGTTAGTCATGTCGCGTGTACTCGGCGTCGCTGCGGCCGCCCTATTTGCGACCATTGCCGTCGCCCAAGCGGATGATTTCGATCGCCTAATTTTGCGCCTGAACGGCCACGTTACCGGCGTCGGTGCGGTCGTCGATCAATCAACGACGGGTGATCTCGATCAGTTCGTCGGTGCGGTTGACACTGGCCTGCTCGGCTCGATGATCCTTCCGCTCGAAGGCGGTGGAGAGATCGGCGCACGCGTCGCGCTCGATCTCGATTACTCGACCCACGTCGATACGTTCCTAAACGACGCCGGCCGCTCCGACATCCTCGAGGAAGCCTGGCTCTATTGGGACAGCCGCCTAGGTCGTTTGCAAATGGGCCTCATGGACGGTGCTGCCGATGTGTTGGGCGTGACGGTGCCGTCGGTCAGTTCGGCCATTCGCGTGGACAATCCCGAAGTTTACTTGCTCGCCTTTCCCTGCCTGGAGCCATTCTGCTCGTCTGATCCAGGTAACCCTGGTTCGCTTTTCAATCCGAACGGCATGCAACTTCGCTCCGACGTCCACGGCTCCGACAACTACTTGAAGGTCATGTACGTAACGCCGGTGTTCGACGGCATCCGGATCGGGATTTCGTACACGCCCGACGGTTCGCGCTATCTGGGCGATCTCTTCGGCGCCGACGAACCGAACGAGCAAGCGAACATCATCGACATCGCGGCTGATTTCACCGGCACGATCGGTGCGCTCGATGTGGCCATGAGCATCGGTTACGTCATGGGCGACAACGTCAATCGCACCAGCACAGTCTACGGCGACCTTGAGGACTTTGGAGCGGGTATCAAACTTGGCTACCAAGAATGGACCGCTGGGGTAACTTACCGTCAAACGAACGTCGCCGGTGGCGGCCCCGTTGTTCAGGGCCTGTCCGTCCCCAATGTCTTCGAGGACGAGGTCACAGACGTTTGGAGCTTTGGCTTGATGTACGAAACAGGTCCATGGGCGGCCAGCGTAAACTACATCACGATGACGGAAGAGCTCCCCTTCTTCTTCAGCACGCCAACGCAGGACGGCTCCGGGCTGCAGTTTGCTCTAGGTTACACAATCAACGAAGCCTTCCGCCTCACAGGCGGCTACGAACGTTATGAGTTCGACACATCGTTTGGCGGCAGTTGTTTTGCCGGTGGCGGTTGCGACAAGCTCGACGCAAATGTCGGCTACGTGGAAGGCACGTTCAACTTCTAACCCACCCGCCGATCAAGCCGATCCCGACGATCCGGTGCGCGCGAAGCTGCCGGATCGTTTTCGTTTCTATCCCACCCAACGCATAGGCGGCGATCCGTGTGGTTGTCAGCGCCGCAAAACGGACAACACCCAGCGCCGCGCGCTCAGGGTGGCTCGCCGTTGCGAACACCGGTGAAACGAACACCGCGTCGGCGGCGGCG
>JANLXP010000152.1:0-1692 GCA_031365165.1 Alphaproteobacteria bacterium | reverse complement strand
GTCGCGCATGATGCCGCCGACGCCAGTGGCGGCGCCTTGATACGGCTCGATGAACGAGGGGTGGTTGTGGCTTTCCATCTTGAAGATGATCGCGTCGCCATCGCCGATGTCGATGACGCCGGCGTTCTCACCGGGACCTTGGATGACCCACGGCGCGCTGGTCGGCAACTTGCGCAGATGGACGCGCGAGGATTTGTACGAGCAGTGCTCGCTCCACATGACGGAGAAGATACCGAGTTCGGTCAGGTTCGGTGCGCGGTTCAAGACGCGCAGAACGTGCTTCCACTCGTCTTCGCTAAGGCCATGGTCGATCGCGTGGGTGAGGGTTGCTTCGGTCACGAGAGGGCGCTCACCAAGCTGTCGAAGATCGCTTTGCCGTCGGTGCAGCCCAAGAGCGGGTCTGCGTGGCGTTCGGGATGCGGCATCAGCCCCAAGATCGTGCGCTTCTCGTTGAAGATGCCGGCGATGTTGCGCGCCGCACCGTTCGGGTTGTCGCCTTCGACATAGCGGAAGGCGACTTGGCCTTCGCCCTCGATGCGATCGAGCGTTTCGTTGTCGGCGAAATAGTTGCCGTCGCCGTGGGCGACAGGGATGTTGATGATCTGGCCGGGCTTGTAACGCGCCGTGAACATCGTGTTCGCGCCTTCGACCGTCATGCGCACATCGCGTGATGCGAATTTCAAGTGCGCATTGCGCATCAGCACGCCGGGCAGCAAACCGGTTTCGCAAAGGACTTGGAAGCCGTTGCAGATGCCGAGGACAGGCGTTCCCTTTTTCGCGCGCGCAATGACGTCGCGCATGATTGGCGAGTGGGCCGCCATCGCGCCGCAACGCAGATAGTCGCCGTAGGAGAAGCCGCCCGGCAGGACGATCAAGTCGAGATCGTCGGGCAGGCTTGCGTCCTGGTGCCAAACCATCTTGGGCGGCGAACCGTTCGCTTGGGTGAGGGCTGTCGCGACGTCGCGGTCGCAATTGGAGGCGGGGAAGACGACAACGGCCGCTTTCACGGGCGTGATTCTCCTGGAGCGCTGAGGCGGGCTTTAGATAGCCATACGACGGCGGAAAGGCGAGGGCGCGACGCCTGCTACGTGGCGTCGCGCGCAACGAAAAAGGGCCGGTTTGCGACCGGCCCTTGAATGCTCCCCAGCGCGTAGCGCTTAGCTCGTCAGCGCTTGCGGTTGTTTCATGTAGTCGTTCAGCCGTTCTTGCAGTTTGCGGCTGATGTCGGCGCCCCAGCTGCGGCCGATCTCGGAGATTTCGCGTTGGAGTTCAGCCTGGTGTTCGCGCAGGCGTTTGCCGGTCGGCGAGCGGTGGAAGGCTGCGATCTCGCGCATTTCGGCCGCCGTGAAACGGCGGGCCCAGGCGCCTGCCATTTGCGTGAGCAGTTGATTCACGCCGTGCGTCATTTCGGTGCGCATGGAGCGTTCGATCACGCGGCGCGTGTCCGACGTGATGGATGGGAACTGCGTTTGCAGTGCCGCCATCTGTGCCGGGATCACGCGGTCGATCTGTTCCATGACCGACCTGCGGCCGCCCATGGCCTCAAGCAGATCGGTCGCCGCCGCGATGCGCGCGTTCATTTCGGATTGCGCGACCGCCGGTTTGGCGGGCGCTGCCGCCGCCGCAAATGGCGACATCAACATCGCAAGGCACGTCACGCTTAAGACGAAGATGGAGTTCGTCATCAGCCCC
>JANLXP010000493.1:0-1533 GCA_031365165.1 Alphaproteobacteria bacterium | reverse complement strand
GGATTGCCCGCAGCTCGATCTGATTTGCGTGCCGGGTGGTGCAGGGCAGGTCGCGTTGATGACGGACGACGACACTCTGGATTTCTTGCGCCACCAAGCGAAGGGCGCAAAGTACGTGACCTCGGTGTGCACGGGTTCGCTGGTGCTCGGCGCAGCGGGTTTGCTGAAAGGGTACAAGTCGACGTGCCACTGGGCGTGGCGCGATTATCTGACGGCCTTCGGTGCGACGCCCGTCAACGCGCGCGTAGTGAAGGATCGCAACCGTATTTCGGGCGCCGGTGTTACGGCGGGTATCGACTTCGCCCTGACGGTCGTCGGCGAAGTGTGGGGCGATGAGGTTGCCAAGCAAATGCAGCTCGGCTTCGAGTACGACCCGCAACCGCCATACGATTGCGGCTCACCGGAGCGCGCCGGGCCTGAGCGCACGGCGGCTGCGAAAAAGCGGCTCGAAGGGATATTAGGGGAGCGCGAAATTGTGAACGCGCAAGCTGCCGCACGGTTGCGGGAAAGCGTGCCATGAACCTGGCGTTCCAATTCTTGCGCTTCGGCGTTCTGGCTGTCGTCACCCTCGTGTTGCTGTTTGTCGCGGGCGTGTTTGCTTACCTTCCCGGCACGCGACAAGCGACGGCAACGCCAGCGGTCATCAGCGCCGATGAGACGGCGCGGACTTTGGCGGCGCTTAGGCCGCCAAAGCGTGCGCGTCCGGTAATTGCGGTCGTCGGTGCAAACGGCGGAACGGAGACAACGGACTATCTCGTGCCTTATGGCGTGCTGAAGCGCTCGGGCGTTGCCGACGTGTTTGCGCTCGGCACGACGAGCGGACCCGTGGCGCTGATGCCGGCGCTTAGGATCGCACCGGATATGACGACGGCGGCGTTCGTTCAGCGTTATCCCGATGGCGCCGACTATGTCATCGTGCCGGCGCTTCATGATCCCACGGACGTCGCTGTGCGCGACTTCATCAAGGGGCAAGCGGCGAGCGGTGCCACGATCGTGAGTATCTGCGATGGCACGCTGGTGATGGCGAATGCCGGCTTACTCGACGGCCGCCGCGCGACAGGTCATTGGTTTAAGGTCGATGACGTCGCGAAGATGCATCCCACGATGCATCGCGTTCGTGACCGGCGATACGTCGCGGACCGCGGTATCGTCACGTCGACCGGCATTAGTTCGTCGATCCCGGTGTCACTTGCCCTCGTTGAGGCGATCGGAGGGCACGAGCGCGCCCAGGCACTGGCCAATGAGATCGGTGCGCGCGGGTGGAGTGCTGCGCACGACAGCGGCGCGTTTCACCTGATCCGCGACGATGTTTGGATGCTGCTTGGCAATTCGGTCATTGGCCTTTGGGGCAGAGAGACAGTTGGCGTACGCGTCACTGACGGGGCCGACGTTATTGCAGCGGCGTTCATGGCGGACTCCTATAGCCGCACCTTCCGGTCACGTGCCGTTGCGATCGGCTCTGCCCCGGTTCGGACGGCTGAGGGATTAGAAATTCTTCCTGATGCTAGCGGTACCAAGCCAGACCTTGTCGTC
>JANLXP010000488.1:0-17012 GCA_031365165.1 Alphaproteobacteria bacterium | reverse complement strand
CGACGCGGAGGGTGTCGACCCGGCGGCGATCGCTAAGGGTGCGCGGCCGCTCGCGCTGGTCGACATGATCGTCGACGGCGGCACGATGCAAAACCTGGTGCAGATTCTGCATACGATCGCGCTGGCGCGGCGCGTCGATTGGAACGCGGTGCAACGTCGGTTGCGGATCGTCGGCCTAACACGGCGCACGCACAACAGTCCCAACACGTGGCGCTGGCACCAGCATCAAGATTGGCTTCAGCTGATCGGCGACACCCAGATCAAGAACGTGTCGGCGACTACCGACTTTTTGAGCTATCTCGGCAACGACCAGGACAAGGTCACGCAGTCGTTCCACGCCGGGCGCTGGCAGACGGCCGAATCCGGCGCGCCCGCAACGACGCCGGCGCAACGCGCCGCCATCGCGCACGCGGCGTTTCTCTATGATCTCGGCCGCACGCGCGACGAACGGCATGCGCTTGCCGCTTGTGTGGCGCGACTGCCGGAGATGCGCAGCCCCGCGACTCGCGCGCTGGTGGGGGCGTTGAAGCGGGGGTGATGCGCGCGTTCATCGGGTGAGGCGCGCGGCTCTTGCCCGGATCGCGAGACTGTTTCCGACAACGCTGACGCTTGAGATCGCCATCGCGCCGGCTGCGATCATTGGGTCGAGAAAGCCGAGTGCGGCGAGCGGGATGGCGGCGATGTTGTAGGCGAAGGCCCAGAACAGGTTCTGTTTGATCGTCTTGAACGTCAGGCGCGAGAGGGCGAGTGCCTGGACCACCTTTAACGGGCGCCCCTTCACCAGAACGATGTCGCCTGCTTCAATCGCGATTTCGGTGCCGCTGCCGATGGCGATGCCGAGGTCGGCTTGGGCGAGCGCCGGTGCGTCGTTGATGCCGTCGCCGACGAACGCGACGCGCCTATGCCGCACGCGTGCGGACTAACAATGAAAGAACACGCACCACGTGCCAACGGCCAAGGCAACGGCACCGAGAGCTACTCCGAAAGCGGCCATGACGTCCTCCAAGAACCAATTCAACGATAACGCTCAATGGTCGATCAATGCGGCGTCAAGGACAAGAGGACTTTTTGTGCGGGTGCGAAGGCTTCGACGCGTTCGCTAAACGGCCGTCCGGCCAGCACCGCGCCATCACGCCGCCGTGATTGTCGCGTGCGGCCGTTTGAGTGGTTTATTCAGTTCGAAAGCATTACCTTCGAGCGCATGGCGATGAAACCGCTCTCATGAAAAAGCTGACGGTTGCAATCCTGATCTTATTTGCGACCAGCCTCTTTGGGGCTGCGTTCGCGAGCGCTTGCATGAGCATGGCCGCGCCGCGCGCGGGAGCGGTGAGCGCGCAAGAGCAGATGCTGCCGTGCTGCGCCCTGAAGACGGCGTGCGCCGGCGGCTCGTGCTTCGCGTCCAAACACAACGCCGGCTGCCCTGCCGATCACGGCGTGACCGCGGTCGGTCAGAAAAGCCAGGCTGCAAGCGATCTCGTCAAAGCACCGGTCTCAGCGATCATTCCGTCGCCAAGGCCAATCGAAATCACATCCGTCGGCATCGCACGACCACCGTCGCGTATAAGCGTTTCCATATCCATCGCCGGATACGCCGATATCTGCGCGCGCACGGGTCGCCTGCTCATTTAACGCACGCTCGCCAGCAGTGCATCGCGGTGGCGAGCGACGCAACCCGTGCGTCGAGCGCGTCCGCAGCCTTCCAAACATCGATCAACATTCGAGTGCGAACCGCGCTCATAGGAAACCTAACATGAAACCGACATCGATTCTGGCCGCCACAGTCGCGGCATTCTTTCTCGTGAGCGGCCCCTCATTTGCCGCCGAGCCTCAGCACCCTCAAGCGCCGACGCAAACGCAAGCGCCGACACAGCCGCAGCCGAAAGCGAAGCGCTGCTACCGATCGGTTTACAAGCTTCCGTTCTTGGTTCGCACTCGTTGCAAGGCGCCGAGCGCGCAACCGCCTTCCCAAGCGCAAACCAAGGGATCGGACTCGTGACGGACGGGATGATGGGATGCGGATGGGGAATGATGGCGATCTGTTTGGTTGCCCTCGTATTCCTCGTGCTCGGTATTGCCGCCTTCGCGAAGTACCTCTTTTGGAGCAAAAGTTAGACGGCCCCTTAATGCGGCGGCCCACGGGGCCGCCGCATTTCGCGGTTTTGCTCACCTGAAAGTTACGAAAGGCCGCCCAGGGCGGGCTTTGATTAACGGTCTTCTAAGCTGAATAAGGTGTAGTAGGCTTCAAACGCGATGTGGACTCTATCGACCATAGCCAAACGGATCGCGCGCATTGCGCTGGCGGTCGCGTTTGTTGTCGCGCCCATGGCGCCCGCGAGCGCGGCTTGCATCTCGAGTCAACCGGCGATGCAGGTCACCGCCGAGGCAGGCAAGCGGCCCTGCGATACTCCGTGCAAGGATTGTTCGCCGGGTGCAAAGACGTCGTGCCAAGGCGATTGCATTGTCGCGACGACGACGTTCACCGCGCTTGCCTATGCCGATGCTAGTGTGCGCGCGGTTCCGGACGCACGGGTCGATCCGGAAACAGTCACAATGAGGCGCGCTCTCGTTCGTCCGCCCGATACGCCACCACCGCGATTTCTCCTTGCTCAGTTCTGACTATCGCATCCGCGACAGCCGCGGCTTCGAACTCATATACGCAAGGACAACTCACATGACTCTCGCTTCCTACGCGCGCAGCGCGCGCTCGCTTGCATTGGTGACGGCGTTTGCGATGCTCTCGCTTACCGCGTGCGGCGAAAAAACGCCGGCACTGTCGAAGAACTACGAGTTTTCAACTGCTACACCAGAAATCTCCATGGGTGAGGGCGCAGTCGTCGACGTGCGTCTCATTCATAAGGCGACCGGCAAGCCGGTCGAAAACGCCGTCATCTTCGATACGCGCTTCGACATGGGTCCCGACGGCATGGGTGGCATGGCGGCACCGGTCGAGACGCAGGGCTCGCCAGAACCGGGCGTCTATCGCTTCAAAGTCGCGCCGACCATGGAAGGCCGCTGGGGGCTGACGTTGAGTGCCAAAGTGCAAGGCGAGTCGGAAACCGTGCGCGGCGTCGTCGTCGTTACGGCGCGCTGATCATGCGCAAGCAGGTCATTTGGGCCGCAGCCGCGTTCGCGCTGGCTGTGGCTGGCGGGGCTGCGTGGTGGCTATGGCCGGCGCATGAAGCGCAGCCATCGGACGCGTCGGCGTCGAACACTGGACGGATCCTCTATTACCAGGATCCGTCCGGCGCGCCCGCCTATGCGTTGGGGCCGAAGAAGGACGCGCAAGGCCGCGACTACGTCGCCGTGCGCGCGCCCGGGGCAGCGAGCCCAACCAGTGGCCGCAAGGCGATCTATTACCGCAATCCGATGGGCCTCGCCGATACGTCGCCGGTGCCGAAGAAGGATTCGATGGGGATGGACTACATCCCCGTCTACGCCGAGGAAGGCGCCGACGAACCGGGCACGGTGAAGATCAGCCTCGACCGCGTACAGCGTCTTGGCGTGCGCACGGCCAAAGTCATGCGCCAGGCGATGAACGAGACGGTGCTTTTGCCGGGTACCGTGACGGCCGACGAGCGCACTCTGGGCGTCGTCGCGCTGAAGTTCCCCGCCAACATCACGAAACTGCATGTGGCGGCGACCGGCGAAAAAGTACAAGCAGGCCAACCGCTGTTTGAGATCAACAGCCCCTTCCTTCTGCAACAGGAAACCACGCTCGCGATCGCCTTAAAGGCGTATTCCGTCTCGCAGGAGTTGGGTGACGTCTATGCGCGCACGAACGAACGCTCCGCGGCCAGCGCCCGAGCGCGTCTCGAACTCTACGAAGTGCCGAAGCGCGAGATCGCGCGGCTGATACGCACCGGCCAGCCCTCCGGCCGCATCGTTTGGCCCGCGCCCCAAAACGGCACTGTGATCGAAAAGCCTATCATCGCGGGAATGCAGGCCGAGCCCGGCACGGTCCTCTACCGCCTCGCCGATCTGTCGAACGTTTGGGTGATCGGCGAGGCGCCGGAAAATTCCCTTGCAATCGCAAAGCCCGGCGCAACGGCACGCATCACGCTGAACGCGTTTCCCGGCCGGACGTTCGAGGGCCGGGTGACGTTCGTCTATCCGGAAGTCTCGATGACGACGCGCACCGCGAAGGTGCGTATCGAACTTGCAAACCCCGGCGGCGTGTTGCTTCCGGGCATGTTCGCCTCGATCGAGGTTGCAAGTCCGCCAAGCGAACCCGTCATGACCGTGCCCGATAGCGCGCTTATCGACTCGGGATCCCGCCAAGTCGTGCTCGTCGTGCGTGGCGAAGGGCGGTTCGAGCCGCGCGCCGTGACGGCGGGCCGCCGCGCGAACGGCATGGTCGCTGTTCTTTCAGGCCTCGACGGCACGGAAGAGGTCGTGACCTCGGCGACGTTCCTGATCGACGCCGAAAGCAATCTTCGGGCGGCGTTGCAGAGTTTCACGGCCGGCGAGCCGCCGGCGAAGGAAAAGACACAATGATCGCCGCCATCATCCGCTGGTCGGCGCAGAATCTTCTGCTCGTGCTCGTCGCGACGGCGCTCGCGACGTTTGCCGGCGTCTATGCGCTCGTGACCACGCCGGTCGACGCGATCCCCGATCTCTCCGACACGCAAGTCATCATCTACACCGAGTATCCAGGCCAAGCGCCGCAGGTGATCGAGGATCAAGTCACCTATCCGCTGACCACGGCGATGTTGAGCGTACCGAGATCGCGCGCGGTGCGTGGGTTTTCGTATTTCGGCGTCAGCTTCGTCTACGTGATTTTCGAGGACGGCACCGACCTCTATTGGGCGCGAAGCCGCGTGCTCGAATATCTGAATGCCGCCGCGCGCCGCCTGCCCGCTGGCGTGACGCCTACGCTCGGGCCCGACGCGACCGGCGTTGGTTGGGTCTATCAATACGCGATCGAGCATCCCAAGCTGAACCTTGCCGAGACGCGCACGCTGCAGGATTGGTATGCCCGCTTCGCCGCGGCAAAGGCCGACGGCGTCGCCGAGGTCTCCAGCGTCGGCGGCCTCGTCAAACAGTACAACGTCATCGTCGACCCGAAGCGGCTTCTGGCGCTCGGTATCACGCTCGACGACGTACGCAAGGCGATTGGCGCGTCGAACCGTGACGTCGGCGGCCGCGTCGTCGAACTCAGCGAAACCGAACACGCCGTGCGCGGCCGAGGATATCTCAAGGGTGCGGGCGACATCGAAGCGATAATGTTGAAGTCGATGGGCGGCGTGCCCGTGACGATCAAGGACGTGGCGCGCGTCGAAATCGGCCCGGACGAGCGGCGCGGCGTCGCCGAACTGAACGGCGAGGGCGAAGTCGCCTCCGGCATCGTCGCGCAGCGTCAGGGCGCCAACACGATCGATGTGATCGAAGCGGCGAAGAACGCGCTGGACGGCATTCTGCCGAGCTTGCCCGAGGGCACGCGCATCGTGCCGGTCTACGACCGCTCCAACCTGATCGAACGCGCCATCGCGACACTCGAACGCACGCTCACCGAAGAGAGCATCATCGTCGCTCTTGTCTGCATCGTGTTCCTGCTGCATGTCCGCAGCGCGCTCGTCGCCATCATCATGCTGCCCGTGGGCGTGCTGCTCGCCTTCGCCGGCATGAAGGTGTTGGGCCTCAGCTCCAACATCATGAGTTTGGGCGGCATCGCGATCGCGATCGGTGCGATGGTCGATGCCGCTATCGTCATGATCGAGAACGCGCACAAACACATCGAGCGTCTGAGACCCGGCGAATCCCGCGGTCAAGCGATCATCGACGCAGCCGTCGAGGTCGGCCCGTCGCTGTTCTTCAGCCTTCTGATCATCACGGTTTCGTTCCTGCCGATCTTTGCGCTCGAGGCGCAGGAAGGCCGTCTGTTCCATCCGCTCGCTTTCACCAAGACGTTCGCAATGGCGGCGGCCGCGCTGTTGTCGGTTACACTGGTCCCGGCGCTGATGGCGTTGTTCATCAAAGGCAGAATCCGCAGTGAAAGCGAAAACCCGATCAACCGCGTTCTGATCGCGCTCTATCGTCCGATCATCCGCGCCGTTCTCAGCGCACGCCTTGCAACTGTGGGCGTCGCCCTTGCCGTGCTCGCCGTGTCGGTCTGGCCGCTGATGCGTACCGGCTCGGAGTTCATGCCGACGTTGAACGAAGGTACGCTGTTCTACATGCCGACCACGCTTCCCGGCCTTTCGGTGACAAAGGCGGCCGAGCTCGTCCAAACGCAGAACAAGATCATCAAGTCGTTTCCCGAAGTCGCCTCCGTCTTCGGCAAGGCGGGCCGGGCCCAGACCGCGACCGACCCAGCACCGCTCGAAATGTTCGAGACGGTCGTCAATCTGAAACCGGAGTCCGAATGGCGACCCGGCATGACGACCGACAAATTGATCGCGGAAATGGACGCCAGCCTGCAGTTCCCCGGCGTATCGAACGCGTGGACGATGCCGATCAAAGCGCGCATCGACATGCTTTCAACCGGCATCCGCACGCCCGTGGGCGTCAAGGTGATCGGCCGTTCGCTCGCCGAGATAGAGGCGGCGGCGCGCGACATCGAGCGTGTGCTGCGCAAGGTGCCGGGCACGGCAAGCGCGTTCTCCGAACGCATTGGCGGCGGCTATTACCTGACGATCGAGCCGGATCGGCGCGAACTCGCGCGCTACGGGCTCAGCGTCGATCAGGTTCAGGACACCATCGCCATGGCCTTGGGCGGCGAGACGGTGACGACCACCGTCGAGGGCCGCGAGCGGTACGGCGTCACCATCCGATATCCGCGCGACATGCGATCGGACCCGCAGACGATCGCGCAACAAGTGATCGTGCCGATGGCGGCTGGCGGCGGCGTGCCGCTTGGCCAGGTCGCAAAGATCAAACTCGAACAAGGCCCTTCGACGATCCGCACCGAGGATGCGCAGCTCGCCGCCTACGTCTTCGTCGATGTGCGCGACCGCGATCTCGGCGGCTATGTCGCGGCGGCACGCGACGCCGTCGCGCGCGAGGTTAAGTTTCCGCCCGGCGTTTATCCGATTTGGAGCGGACAGTTCGAATATCTCGAGCGCGCCGAGGCGAAGTTGATGATCGTGGTGCCGGTCACGCTGCTGATCATCTTCCTGCTGCTCTATCTGAACTTCGGCAGCCTCGCCGAAACGCTGATCGTCATGCTTTCGGTCCCGTTCGCGCTCGTCGGCGGTCTGTGGCTGACATACGCCCTCGGGTTCAATTTCAGCGTCGCCGTTGCGGTCGGCTTCATCGCACTTGCAGGCGTCGCCGCGGAAACCGGCGTCGTGATGCTTATCTATCTCGACGGCGCCTATCGCGCACGGGCGGCAGACGCCGCCGGCCGGGCCCTGAGCGCCGACGACATCAATGCCGCCGTCGTCGAAGGCGCCGTCGAGCGCGTGCGACCCAAGCTAATGACCGTCACCGCGATCATGGCCGGCCTGTTGCCGATCATGTGGAGCACGGGCGCGGGTTCCGAGATCATGCAACGCATTGCCGTGCCCATGATCGGCGGCATGGTATCGTCGACGGTCCTGACGTTGGTGGTCATTCCGGCGATCTATTCACTGGTGAAGGGTGCTTCCGCCTCCAAGCATCGCGGTGCGACCGAGGTCCGGCGCAGCCTATCCTGAGCCGCGGCCGGCGCGCACGAATGGGAACTACCGCCGCTATGGCAAGGACGACCTGCAGCGGCTTTCCTTCATCCGCCGTGCGCGCGACCTCGGCGTTCCGCTCGACCGGGTGCGCGACCTTCTCACGCTTTGGAGCGATCAAGACCGCCACAACGCGGACGTTCGCGCGCTTGCGCTCGCGCATATTCTGGAACTTGAGGCGCGCGCCGGCCAGCTCACGGCGATGATCAAGACCTTGCGCAAGCTGGTTCGCGAATGCGACGGCAACGCGCGATCGCCCTGCCCGATCCGTGAGTTTCAGTCCGTTCACGTACCCGCGACCAAGCGCAAGAACACCATCGCGCCGTCGGGATCGCCGTCGTAGGCCGGCTCCAACGCGTCCGGCACGAAGTTGAACGCGTAAAGACCACCGATGCCAATCTTCAAATTGTCGTTGAGGTGGAAGTCGCGAATACCGCCCAGCGAAAATTTTCCAACCGTGCGGACGTCACCCAAGGGGTCGAAGTGGGGGCTTTCGATCACTTCGGCGCGCGCGAAAAAGGTCCAGTCGCGGTCCGGCGCGTAGGCGGTTTCTAGAGCGACCGCATGCAGCAACTTTTCGTTTGTCGGGTCTTTGAATCCCCACGCAACGGTCGTCGACCACCAGCCCTCGCTGGCGAGCGGCACGGTATAGATGGCGCTTGCCGAAAGCCGCGTTTCGTCGACGTCGGGTTCGATTTGCTCCGGGCTGTTCAAATCGGCCCAGGACACTTGCAACGCCCAACGCTCGCTCGGGTTATAGCTCAAGCGGATTGACGTGCTGTCCAGCTTCGGCGCCTCGATGTCGAAGCGACCCTGATCCGGTTCCCGGCCCGTGAACCGCGATACCTCGACCTTCCATGCGTCCTTGATCCATCCGACGGTCAGAACGCCGAACGTGATGTGCGTCGAGTCGAACCAGTGGTGCGTAATCGGCGCTTCGGGTGAGTCCATCGTGGACAGGCGATGCATGAACGCGGGCGGCCCGAACGCCGGCTCGCCCGGAAGCCCCGCATAGACGAACACGCTCGAATCCCCTTCGAGCGCATGGCTGTAAGAGGCCGACAATTCCATGAACAGGTCGTGCGGGTGCTGCCGGTCGACGAGCTCGCTCACGCCGTTCGCCGTTTCGCCCGCCGCCAGCAACAGCGGATAACCGCTTTTGCCCATCAACGGATCGGGGCTGATCATCGCGCGCAAATTCAGAACGTCGCCGTTCTCGAAGTCGCGCCGCGCCGCACCCATGATCATCCCGCCAAGGAAGGTCTTCTCGCCGCCGCGTGGACCCTGCTGCCAGTCGTAGACGGTGTTGAGCATCATGTGCCCCATCACCATCCACCCGTCGTACATTTCGTGCCCCATTGCGTGTGGCGTGGCGTCCGGCTGCCAACTCGTGCCGGAAGCATCGCGCGTCATCGGGTAGTCGCCGGAGACCCCCGGCATGTTCATCATCGCCGCTTGGTCGGATGCCTCACCGGCACTCATTTTGTCCGGTTGCGGCCCATGTTCTTGCGGATGCGAGCCCGGACTGTGTTCCTCTTGAGCGAGCGCGGGTGATGCGGCCGCAAGGGCAACGCCGAGCGAAACGCAAAATGCGGTAATCTTTTTCATGTGTCGGTCTCCAAGAACGGCGCGCATGGGGGCAAACGCGTGGGGTGGGTTTCGATTCGGGTCTCGCAGCATGGGTTCACTCAAGCTCCGGCGGTCCGACGATCGTGGTGAACGTTGCGGTGGCAATCAGGATCGCCGCGACCAAGGCCATTTCCCCGGCGATGGAGCGGCGCAACGTCATCACGGCCGCGCGGTCGCCGGCGGCAACGGCCGGTGTCAGCCGGAGCTTGTTCACCGCCGCGAGCGCAAGCAGGCCCGCCACGAGGAAGAGTTTTATGAGCACGAGCCGGCCGTAGTCGGAGAACAGGAGCGCATCGAGCGAACCGAGCAACAGCCAAAGCAACGTCGCGCCAACGAGGATCAAGCTCACCACGCCAAAGACAGCGATGGTGCCAAAGCGGCGCAACACGCCGCCGACGCGCACGGCATCCGGGCTCGCCGCAATGCGATAGAGCGGCACGAGTGCACCGACCCAATAAGACGCCGCAAAGATGTGGAGCGTGACGAGCAACCGGCCCGATGCGCCCAGCGATCCGCTGTGACCGGTCAGCGCAAACGAGGCAGCGGAAGCCACTGCACCGAACAGTGCCATGGTCCCGCTTGACGACGTGCCGGGCGAAAAGACGGCAATCGCGAAAAGCGCCAAGACACGCACGACCGTGGCCTCGCCCTCGCTTCCCTCAAGCACGATTCGCATGAGGGACCAGTCCCAAAGACTCGCGATGTCGTCGCCCAGCATGCCGCTCAGGATCGGGATTCGTACGAGCGTGATGACGATGCCGGTCACAGCCGCCGCACGAACGAACTTCACGACGAAGCGGCGTTCGCCGGTGTCCAGTTGCCTGTTGAAAATGGCGACGAAAAGCGCGCCGCCGGCCGCAGTGAGGCACGCCGCGTAAAGTAGCGCTTTGGCGACGACGGCGGCGACCTCCCACGCCACTACGGCTTTCCCGCCGAAACGGTGAAGGAGAAGAAGCCTCTCATCACGTGACCGTCGTCGGCGGTCGCCGTCCAGCGGACCTTGTAGTCGCCCGATCCGAGTTTCGGCAGCGGCAGATCGAAGTCGGTGCCGAGCGGCGCGTCGCGATCGACGGGTAGCGACACATCGACGTCGCCACCCGTGACCTTGACGGTGACCAGACGAAGTTCGCGGGTGAAAACAAGCGCCAAGTGCGTGGCGTCGCTGACGGTCGATTTGTCGCTTGGCGCCGAACTCTTCAACGTGGCGTGAGCCGACGCCGGTGCTGCGGCCATCAGGGCAATGACGGCCACGAAAACAGAAACGATTTTAGGCATGGCAGGGAACCTCAATGCGCAAAGGGAAGAACGTGCGCGTGTGCGCAACGTCCGTCCCTAAACGAGGAGGCGTCCCGTGCGTGCGTGCATGGATTTGAAAGGCGATCCCGGCGAGCGGTTCGGCGGGTGCCACGCCACTATTGTGAACCGGGGCAAGGCGACCGACAAAACAACAGGCGCCAAGACCGGTGGCGCGAACGCCGTCTTGTCGAGGGCAGGCTGTGCGTCGGGCAGACTTGGCGCCGTCAGTTGCACCATCGCGTCGCAGACCCGCTTGTCGGGCTTGCCGCAGTCGGATTGCTGACCATGACCTTGCGCATGGTGTTCCCCGGCAGGTTCCATCGCCAAGTTGCCCACGCAGCAATGCGCAATTGCCACCACATTCAGGGCGATCGACAAAAGCGCGACAAGGACGACACGCAACATCATGGATACCGGTGGGGCTCCGGCGCGACGCGACGCGCTTCACCTATACTGAACTTCCCACATTGGTAAGGTCAAGCCTGGCAACGGAGATTTGTCGTTATGAACATCGGCGAGGCAGTCGAGGCCTCGGGCATTTCCGCCAAAATGATACGTCATTACGAGTCAGTCGGTCTGGCGCCGCGGCCGGCGCGCACGAACGGGAACTACCGCCGCTACACGTCGGACGACCTGCAGCGGCTTTCCTTTATCCGCCGTGCGCGCGACCTCGGCTTTCCGCTCGACCGCGTGCGCGGCCTGCTCACGCTGTGGAGCGATCAGGACCGCCACAACGCGGACGTCAGAGCGCTGGCGCTTGCACACATTCTGGAGCTTGAGGCGCGCGCCGGCGAACTCAAGGCGATGATCAAGACACTGCGCAAATTGGTTCGCGAGTGCGAGGGCAACGCGCGCTCGCCCTGCCCCATCATGGACAAGCTTGGCGGTAAGGACGCGCGCACAAGCTAGAGCGCCGCCAAGGCGCCGCTCAGTCGAGTCTTAGATTCAAGACCACACGTACGGCGTCGTCGCTGAGTTGGTCGGACGCGGTGCGCGGTGCGAGCGCAAACGGCGGGCCGCAGTTCAAGGTGCTGCACACGATGTGCTGGGTGCCTTGGGTCGTATAGTTGGAGCTTGCGTACTCGGAATGCGCGTACTCGACGCCGAACGAGACATCGCGCGAGATCGCGTATTGCAGGCCCGCTCCCAACGTGCCACCGACGAACGTCGCCGCTCCCGACCATGCGGTCGTCGTGTCTTGCGTGCCGAACGGAGGACCGACGACGGCCGAGTTCGTCTGGAACTTGGAGACGTTGTACTCGGCCATTGTCACGCCGCCTGTCGCGTAACCGAGGAAACGGTCCTCCGATCCGAATGCGATACCAAGCCTGGCGGCCCAAGAGCCCTTCCAATTCAGGTCGGCCTCGCAGGTGAACGTGTTCGTGCCCGTAAAGAGGACTGCGTTCGGAAAGCATACTTCAGGGTCGCTGGCCCCACCGCCCGATGCGGAAAATTCCGTGCCGACAACGACATGGTCGAACTGATGATTGTAGCCGAACTGAGCACCGCCGAACCAGCTTGCGGATTCGAAACTGTTTGCGCCGAGACTGAAAGTATTGCGCGCCTGCGTCTGGTTGTCGATGTCGTCGATTTGACCGCTTGCCGAACCGGCGTGAACGCCGACGTAGAGGCCCGTCCATTGCGCTTCGGCTTCACCCGCACCAGCGGGCGCGCAAAGCAGCGCTGCCAAACAAGCCGACGAAAACAACGCGCACGCGCGCGAGAAAACCGGTGCCATAGTAATTCCCCCCAACGTTCAGGTGGAATTGTACGCCCAAGTGCGCACGGGTCCGAGCACCGCAGGTCACGGTTCGTCAATTCCCGAACGGTGTTGCATTTCGCGGTCGCGAACAGTGGATTCGAGCAATCCGGCGGCAATTGCCGGTTACCGGTGGCTTTCGATTTCGAGTCATTCGCGCAGCAAGAGAATTGCATATCGCCGGATACGTGTGCTCGGCTCGCATTGTGTCGGACGCAGGGCGTGACTGCGATGCCGCCACGCTGTCCTGCTAATCTCGAACCGCGCGCAGTTCGGCGAGCGCTTTGTTGCGGAGGCGCGCAACTTCGGTTTCGCCGGCTCCCGCAAGTACGCTGATGCTGTGGGCCAGGAAGTCGCGCTTCTTTTGCGAAAGCGGCGGCGGGGCCAAGGCGCAAGCCTCATTAAACGCTTTGAGAACGGCGTGCGCGCACAAGAACACTTCGATGTTGTCGACCGTCTTTGCCGGTGGCGCGCCATTCGGTGCGCTTGCGCTCAACTGAGTCGGTTCGAGAGGCGTTTGTATGCCGGACGGCAGCGCCCGCGGCATTCTTTGCGGCCGATCATCACCGCGCACGAAAGCGTCGGCAACGGCGTGGGCGTGCGCACGCGCTCTCGCCGTTTTCCGCATGCGCGCGAGCGCGCGTTGTATCAACCTATCCGGATCGAAAACGCCGGTCTCGGCGACGTGAAGGATTGCTGAGGAAACATCGCGGTCGACATCGTCCGGCACTCGTCCGCCCGCGCCATGACCGAGCACTTGCAAAATCTTGCCGTAAGCGATTGCGCTCGCTCGAACCCCGTCCGGGCCCAACGTAACGGACAACATGCGCAGCATCGTCATCGACCCTTTTGCTGGTTGTTGGGAATCTAGCGGTCTACCCCGGTCGACGAATGTTCAAGGTTGAACATCGGTCGATCTCTTGGTGTGCGGCGCAGCACGCAGATGGTGAGCGTGCATGGCCAAGTTTGGGCGGAGAGCGTGACCTGTGACGCCGCCACGCTCTCCTGACCAACAAGGCGTGGACGCATACGCGCTGTGTGGCTTGGTCGGAAGTTATGACGCGAGGTCGAACGTTTCATCGGTCAGTTTGGGCAGCTGTCAGGTTCCGCCGCCCAAATTTCCGCGCGACGCGAACATCAGCACGAGGCCCGCGACAAGCGCACCGATCGCTGCGATCTGCGGGATGTTTACTTGCCTTGTCTTGTCCGCTTCGATCTGGACGGGGCCTACGTCCACGACTTTTTCTTTTGTCGTGTAGGTGAAGTACGGGACCGCGAGGCCGGCGATGCCGCCCACGATCAACAGCACTGCGAGTAACATCGTTCCGCGCATAATCTTGCCCTTCGCTTTGGGCCGGTTCCATTCACCGGCCGCTCCCAGTTAAAACGCGGGAGTGGGCTTGCGGTTCCATCATGGGATGCGAGCCCATTAATTCATTCAACGGCCTTCGCAACAGCCGCGAGCCGACGCGATTTTCACCGCGCCGGCTCGAGCTTTATTCAGTCGTCGTTCTACCGATCAGCGGCAATGAAAGCGCGAGACCCGGACGACATAGCGATCGGTCACATACGATCCGCCCCGAGGGCTGCGGCACACCTTCTGCTGCACGCGGACGCAAGCGCCATGCCGCCAACCGTAGTGCACGTCGTTATAGCAACGGGCGCGGAATCTACGCCGATCGCGACGGTCGTCGTAGCGCGCATCGTAGCGTGCGTCGTAACCTGCGACCGTGAGGTCGCCCCCGTTTGTTGTGACCGACACCGTCGGCGACGCCGCTACCGTTTCGACGCTCGCGGTCGTCAGGCCCAACGTCAGCAGCAGCGCTGCCCCCGCCAATGGAATTCCCAGAATCTTCATGACTTTCCTCCTGTTAGACCGGTAACAACGCACGTGTCGCGTGCCGGTTCCCTGGGGAACGGAAAGGCACACCTTTGCGTTGTGGGTTTGTCTCTCCGCGACAGGCTCCGCCTCGTTTCGTTGGCAATGCCGAGCGGGACAACGCCCGGCGCGGGGAGACCCAAAGGGGAACCGACTGGCCTTATGCTTCGTTAATCATCGGGCAAACTAGGATGGGATCCCATGCGCCACTTCATTCTCGCCTCCGTTGCGGCGCTTAGCGTCGCCCTTCCAGCGTTCGCCGGCGACCCGCCGGTGCTGAGCCGCCACGCGCCGACGGAGGACTATCTGCGTCAGCTGGATAACGCGCAGCTGAAGCTGTTGCGGCGTGCGATTCAGGGTTGCCCATCGTCCACGACCGGACGGGCCGTCATCCGCCCGGAGCGCAATCCGTGCGTGACGTCGTCGACGGACAAGGCGGTTGCGGACTCGGGCGATGACGATCTGCTCTCGTTTCACGAGGCGCTGCGCGTCACCGACCGCTACGACGAAAACCGCACGTCGGCTGCGTGGATCATCTGGCGCGTCAACGCGCAATAAAGCTCGCTAATCCTCCTGCGACATCGGGTTCTGATTTTTGGAACTCGATGGCGCTGCCATGCGTTGTGTTTTTGCGTCGTCGTCGTCACATCAGGAGGAAACTTCATGCGCTCGGTCATTCTTTGGGCGATCGGTTTGCCGATCCCGCTGATCATTATTCTCTGGCTGATCACCGGCCATGCTTAACCCCAACACGCCTCTTCGGGGCGAAGACACTGTCGTCGCCGAAAGCGACGCGAACACCGGCTATCGCTTCTCGTGGGGTCTGGCGATTGCCGGCGGCGTGGCGGCTACGGCCATCACCTTCTTTCTGCTCACGCTTGGATCCGGGTTCGGGTTGATGCTGGTGAAAGCGAGCCCGACGGCGAGCGGTTTCCTGACCGGTGGCGCGATCTATTTCTTCGTGGCGCAGGCGTTCGGGTTTGCGGTCGGCGGACATTTGGCCGGGCGCTTGCTTGGGCCGGTGGTCGAGAGCCATGCGCAAGAGGCGTTTCGCGCCGTCGCGCACGGGCTGATCGTGTGGGCCGTTGCGGTGCTCGCGACCTTGACGATGGTTGGTTTGATCGGCGCTTCGGCTGCCGGTAACGGGGCCACGGTTGCAGCGCTTTATGCGGCGCAAGCCTCGAAGAGCGATACATCGGCGCCGTATCTCGTCGATGTGCTGTTCCGGCCGGAAGGCACCAGCGCGGAGCCGTTGGCGCCTGCGACTGCCGACGAGCGCGCAGAGGCCGGACGTCTTCTTGTGGCGACGCTGCTTTCGCCCACGCCGGTCCAGACGGCCGATCGCGACAGGCTGGCGGTGTTGTCAACAAAGGCGGCTGGCATCTCGGTCGACCAAGCACGCACGCGCATCGCTGCCATGGAAACGAATGTGGCGGCGGCAGCGGAGCAAGCACGCCGGTTGGCGCGCGATGCGACGCTCTGGCTTGCGGCCTCGCTGCTGTTCGGTGCGGTGGTTGCGATGATTGCAGCCGTGATGGCGCGCATCGAAGACGACCGCGAGTCGATCGTGAGCTCGTTTTATACGCGCCCGTTCGGCAAGCCGCGGAACCTTGCGGCTTAGTGCGAGTTTGATTGTCACCCCAACAAGGACACACGACATGGACAAGGATCGGATTAAGGGCGCAGCGAAGCAGGCCAAGGGTGCGGTGAAGGTTGTGGTGGGCAAAGCCATCGGCGACAGCAAGCTGCAAGCCGACGGCCAGGCCGACAAGTTGAAGGGCAAGATGCAGAACGCGGTTGGCGGTGCGAAAGACGCCGTCCGCAAACTGGTGAAGTAGGTTCCTCTTAGAGTTCAATGAGGTGGGTGTTATGGCAGTACGCAAGAAAGCGGCCTCGAAGGCCAACAAAACGATGCGCAAGACGGTGCGGACGATGAATCAGTTCGCAACCGCCGCGCGCCGCAAGACGAAGAAGCTCGGCCGTGAGGCGGAGTCGGCTGTCGAAGACGCCGGCGAATGGGCTCAGGACCAGGCGACGAAGGTTGGCGCCGGCATCAAGCGGAATCCTGTCCTCACGATCGCGATTGCGGCCGTGATCGGCTTGGCCGGTTGGTTTGCCGGCCGCCGTGCGCTTTCGGACTAAGCCGGCATGACGGTGCTGGTGCATGATCTGTCGATCGATGACGAGTTGAAACGCATCGAGTGGCTGATCGACTTGCTTGACCGCGGGTTCAGATTGCCCGGCACGTCATTTCGCTTCGGGCTCGATCCGTTGATCGGATTGATCCCGGGCGTGGGCGATCTCGCATCGCTGTTCGCCAGCATTTACGTCGTCGAGCGGCTCAGCCGGCTTGGATTGCCGGCTGGCGTTCGCTTTCGCATGTTCGCGAACGTCTTCTTGGATTTTGTGATCGGCGTCGTACCGGTCGTGGGCGACCTGCTCGACTTTGCGTTCAAAGCGAACGTGAGGAACTACGAGCTGGCGAAGCGCGCGTTAGATCGCAACTGACTTCGTCGTCTTGGTGGCGTCGCCGACGGCCGGATGCATCCATCTGTGGGCGAGAAATTCCTCGAGCGGCTCCGTCATGTCGAAGGCTTCTTTCATCGCCTTGATCCAGACGGCTTGGCTTCCGGCGTGGCCCATGCCGCCGGCGTCCTGGGCCATCTGACGGCAGAGATCGGCGCGTTCGTTGAGCGAGCGCATCGCCGATTCTATAAAGCGATCCATTGCCAGCAAATGCTCGGCCACCATCGACTCGGCCGTATAGGTGTGGCCGATGTGGCAGCGAAACTGC